>CAJBVU010000112.1 GCA_903959115.1 uncultured Bacteroidota bacterium | reverse complement strand
CCAATTCTAGAAGTGCTGAATGGGGCGACTTTTTTGCCGATGTTTCGGGTTTGTTTGTTGCTAATTTCGCGGCGACTAAATACTTGAAAAATCGCAGTTTGGATTGAGCGTTGAATGCAATTCAATGATAATTCCTATTTTATTTATTTTCTCGAAACCCCGCTTACGAAATCTTCAATAATTCGTAATTCCTTGGCCCATTCGCAGCCGGTAAATCCTTTAAAATCAGTATATTGGATATTCTGATTGTAGTATTCCAAATATTGGGATGATAGGGGACTGTAAGACCAATGCCAGGCTTCGGGTTCATAGCCAGTGAGTCGACCACTCGCGCGTGGGGAATACACTTCGATGAAGCCAAATTTGTTTGCATTCTTGCGTAACCAAAGCACCTCCTTAAGGCCCTTGCCTGTTGTGAAATACGTAGGACTCAAATTGTTAATGTCGATGTCGGTGCCCCAATGATGCCTACTGCTGCTCGGCATACTGCTATATTTCAATATTTCCCGTGCATTGTTTGCCGAAGCGCCATATGATTGAAGATTGGCATTCCATTTTCTTTCCCAAATGGATTTTTGCTCCCAGAAATTTCGTGTTCCACTGATAATTCTCAATGATACCCCTTCGCTAGCGGCGGACAATTTCATTTGCTGAAAAGCGACGATCACTTCTTTTTGAAGGTACATCGACTTGCTGCAGAGATGCTCAGGGACCAGTTGAAATCGAACATGGGTTTGGGGTGTGAATCGGCCCATAACAAAGGCCTTGGTAATCGATGTGTCTTTGGTGGTTTCGCTGATTTGAGTAAACGAGTTAGATACACCTTTAGCCCCCTCTTTTGGAAGTTTCGTTGCAATCAAATAGGAAACGGAAATCGTGAAAATCGAAAAAACTATCACGGCGCGGTGATTCATGTAGGCAAAGTAACAACAATTCCCATTGTCTCTAGTAAATTCGTAAACTATGACTCGATTTTTGGAATTGGTGAAATTGGTTTTGATTGGATGTTTAATGTCGTTGAGTGGATCGGCAATAGGCCAGGCCTCAGCCATGGAACACGGAGCAACCGCTCGTTGGCAGTGGGAATTGAAGCGAATGGCTGATCCTGAAACAGGGATTATCCCCCTAAATATGCGTCAGAGAGAGCTAATGTATGTATCAACACTCCCCAAAAATACGGATGTAAATCCCTTGGCTATGGGACAAAGCACCGGTTGGATACATCGAGGTCCCTATTTTATTGGGGGCAGAACGCGTGCTCTAGGAATAGACATCGCCAATACAAAAAGAATTCTGGCCGGTTCAGTTTCTGGAGGAATGTGGTTGAGTGCGGATGATGGGAAAACTTGGCGTCCGACCCAAGCGACAAATGAATTTAGAAGTGCAACGTGCATCGCGCAAGATATCCGATCCAATCATCAGCAAAGATGGTATATGGGCACCGGAGAAGCTTACGGTCAAAGTGCTGGCGCAAGAGGGGCCTATTATTTGGGCGATGGCTTATTTTCTTCCGATGATTCAGGTAAGTCGTGGCAGGCCATCGCATCTACGTCGGGAGGGAATCCATTGACGTTTACAACGGGCTGGCAATTGGTTTGGAATGTGGTGGTAGATCAATCGGCTCATGATACAGCGAATGAAATTTATGCAGCCATTTATAATCAAATCCAGCGTAGTTCAAATGGGGGTAAAACTTGGGTTAGTCAATTGTCTGGCGGGTATTTTACCGATGTGGCTGTCACAACCAAGGGGATTGTATACGCAACTTCGAGTTCAGACGGGGCGAAAAAGGGTATGTTTCGTGCTGACAACGATGGAAAACTCGTGAATATCAATCCATCATTTCTGGGGACAACCTACAAGCGAATTGTAATTGGTATTGATCCGAACAACGAAAAAGTAGTGTACTTTTTATTGAATACAGATGGGTTTGGACGAAAAAGTGCGAACTATAAAGGGGATCTCGAATGGAATGCTCTATATCGATATACTTATATAGCCGGTGATGGCAGTGGTGACAGTGGCAAATGGGAGGATCTATCGATAAATTTACCTAGTGGAAGTCCTTTTGATCGTTGGAATGTGCAAGGTTCCTATGATATGTTGGTATGCGTTAGGCCTGGTAATTCCAATGAAGTTTATATCGGCGGAACAAATGTATATCGCTCATTTACAGGGTTCTCAGACTCCACGCACGTCGAGAAAATTGGTGGCTATAAAATGAATGCAAAGTTCCCTGATGTTGGGGTTTGGTCCAACCATCACCCAGATCAACACAATTTGTTGTTCTATCCCAATGATGGCAGCAAATTGCTCAATTCCAATGATGGTGGCGTTTTTAGGTCGGTTAATTTGGCTGTAGCTCCATTTGAGTGGGAATCGTTGAATAATGGATACTTAACGACACAGTTTTATACCGTGGCCTTGGATCACGGTACGCCGGAGAGTCCGCTGTTGGTGGCAGGCGCACAGGATAACAATCAGTTGATGACGGTTTCAATGGATTCGAAAGCCCCATGGACCACGGT
>CAJBVU010000111.1 GCA_903959115.1 uncultured Bacteroidota bacterium | reverse complement strand
TTGCTGCCGTTGCATTGATTTTGGCTTTGTCGGCCTATCTGATGCATTACACCTACAAAACTGGCCGTCGCAATTGGAATGTGATCGTAATGGCTGCCTTTTTTGTAGTTTTTGGATATTCATCCTACGCAATGGTAATCGTTCGTTCAATGGCCAATACTGCGATTGATATGAACAACCCAGAGGATCCTTACAAGTTCTATGGATATATCACTCGTGAGCAATATGGCGATCGTCCTTTGGCTTATGGTCCTTATTTTAATGCACCTGAGAGCGGTTACAAAACCCTTGGCAAACGTCGTTTCAAGGGCAAAGAAAAATACGAAGAGGGTGGAGATAATTTCGATTATACGTATCCTGAAGAGTACATGACGATTTTCCCTCGTATGGGTAAGAGTAACAAGCCCAACGATGCGCGTGGTTTTAGGGATTATGGCGGAATGACCGACGTTCAGAATCGCATCGATGAGTTGGAAGGGACATCGCAGCAGCGTGCGTTAACGGCTGAGGAGTCAGATGAATTGCAGTATTTGAAAATTGAGAAGCCGAGCTTTGGTAATAACTTAAAATACTTCTTTAGTTATCAGCTGAGATACATGTATCTGCGTTATTTCATGTGGAATTTCGTGGGTCGTTTCAACGATCAGCAAGCCGTAATGGGTAATACCCGTTTTGATGGAAACTGGTACAGTGGTATTCCGCTTGTAGACAATTTTGTGGTGGGTCCAAAGACTGGAATGCCAGATTATTATGTAAACCAAAAAGCGAAGAATGCCTACTATTTCTTGCCATTTTTACTCGGAATATTGGGATTATTAACCCACTTGAAAAAGCGCAAATACGATTTCTGGTTGGTGATGACATTGTTCTTGTTTACCGGTGTTTTGATCAACGTATATATGAATCAACCGCCATATGAGCCTCGTGAAAGGGATTATGCGTTGGTGGGATCGTTTCAAACTTTCTGTATTTGGGTAGGTTTGGGTGTATTGGCTTTGGCCGAGATGATTCGCAAGTATTTGGGTAGCAAGAGTGCAATGGCAGCTACTGCGGCATCGATTTTGTTGGTGCCAGTAAATATGGGATATCAGAACTGGGATGATCACGATCGCAGTGGCAGAAGAATCGGTATCGACATGGCGAAAAACTTCTTAGAGGAGTTGGAACCCAATGCAATTTTGTTCTGTAATGGCGATAATGATACGTATCCGTTGTGGTATGCGCAGAACGTGGAAGGGATTCGTACCGACGTGCGGATTATCAACCAAAGTTTGTTGCCTACGGATTGGTATAGCAGTGTTTTGTTGGACAAGGTTTATGATTCTGAGCCTTTGCCATTGACATTAACGAAAGAAGATTTACAGACGGGTAGTTTTGAAGGTGGAATTGAAATTCAAGATATCGAGGGAAAATCTACGTTGTTGGATTTTGTGTTGAAGCAGGTGAAGGACGAGAATAAAAAAGGCGTTGAAAGAAATTATTTCAAGTCGAAGTCAATTTGGTTCCCTGTGGATCGTAAGTCGGTGATTGCATCTGGATTTGTTCCTATGAAGGACACTTCAGAGGTGGTGGATCGCATCGAAATCACATTGGGAGGCAGTTACATTTCTAAGGGTGATTTGTTGGTGTTGGATTTGATCAATCAGAATGCGAAAACTGGTTGGAAGCGTCCGATTTATTTCACTAGTGTGAGCGGTTACGACTTCTATGATTTGAACAACTATTTGCAATTGGAAGGCTTGGTTTACAAGTTTGTGCCAATCAAAGGTGGTGCCAGTTCACGTCAGCCATTGCGCGTAGCCGATTATAAGTTGTATAGTAACTTGGTTAAAAAATATCAGTACTGTGGCATGAAGGAGAAGAAGAACTTCTACTTGGACGACAAGGCTGCTTATGTACCGGGTGATATGCAACAGATGTCGATGTTGCTTGCCCGCACTTATTTGAGCAAGATCAAAACATACGATCAGTACAAGACACAGATAGATAAGGTAGGTATTTCGGGAGCGCCGATTCCTGCGGGTTTCCGTTCTGTTGAGGAATACATGCAACGTGAAGGAGATTCTTTGTCGGTTTATCGCAAGCGTGCCATTGAGGTTTTGAATCACATATTAATTGAGATTCCAGAGACTGTAATGCCGATGAGAAAGGAATACAAGGCGGATTATGGTATTACATTATTGGAGTTGGGCGATGTGGTATCGGCGAAGAAAGTGTTGGATTTGGCCATTAAGGACTGCGTTCAATATGGAACTTATTTTGCGAAGTGGGAGGATGAGATGTTTGGTGCGAGGGAAGTGCAGATGAGTCGTGATTTGATAAAGAATATTGTTGACGAGTGTAATCGTTTGGGCAAGAAGGATTGGGCCGAGGCTTATAAGAGGGAAACCGCAGCGGTGGGTGTGAATTATGAGAGTTCGGATAGTGCTGGCGGCATGTAATTAGAAAAAAATGGGTCCCGCCGCAGGCGGGACCTTTGCTTTTATGGAATTTAGAAAAAAGGAAAAAGACGCATTCGTGTATGGGATACATCCCGTATTGGAGGCGTTGCAATCGGGTAGAACGGTTGATAAAGTTTGGCTGCAAGAAGGTGTTTTGCAAGGTCAGTTGAAGGACTTATTGCCGATTTTTCGCTCCAAAAATCTCATTTGGAAACAGGTGCCATTGGCCAAGTTGAACACGCTTGTAAAGGGCAATCACCAAGGGGTGGTTATTTCTGTGAGCGCGGTTGATTTTGCTGATTTAGATACGGTTGTGGCTGGGGCTTTTGAAGCGGGCGAAGATCCATTTATTCTGATTTTAGATGGTGTTACCGATGTTCGAAATTTTGGAGCTATCGCAAGGACAGCGGCTTGCGCAGGTGCACATGGAATTCTTGTTCCCGAAAAGGGTTCAGCGCCATTGAGTGCCGATGCAGTGAGGACTTCTGCGGGGGCATTGATGAAAATCCCTGTTTGTAGAACTCAGTCTCTCTATGGAAGCATCAAAATGTTAAAGAACAGCGGTGTTAAAATAGTGGGTGCTACAGAGAAAACCTCCGAAGCGTTGTTTGATGCTGATTTAACCGGTCCTATTGCAATTGTAATGGGCGACGAAGAAACGGGTTTGAGTGTTGACACCTGGAAATTGTGCGATGCGCATGTTAAGATCCCACTGTCGGCCAAAGGCGTTGGCTCACTGAACGTTTCTGTGGCTGCCGGCGTAATCACTTACGAAGTGGTTAGACAGCGCTCCAAATAATTGATTGACAGGAAATAAATTCCACTAATTTTGCTGGAGTTATGCGTAGCATAAAAATGGTTGACCTCCAGGCGCAATATGCCCGTTTGTCGTCTGAGATCGATCAGGCGATGAAGCAGGTGCTCATCCAAGTCGATTTTATTCAGGGGTCAGCCGTAAAGGCTTTGGAATCTGCATTGGCAGAACGATACCAAGTGAAGCATGTAATTTCTTGTGCCAATGGCACCGATGCCTTACAACTGGCGTTCATGGCTTTGGATTTGCCCAAAGGCTCGGAAGTCATTACGCCCGCTTTTTCCTATGCAGCTTTGGCGGAAGTTCTTCTGTTGTTGGATTTGAAACCGGTTTTTGTGGAGGTGAATCCCGCAACATATTTAATGGAAGTTTCAGCGGTTGAATCTTTAATCACGGCGAATACTAGGGCGATAGCACCTGTGCATTTGTACGGACAGATGGTTTCTATGGAACCATTGTTAGCCTTGGCGAAGCAGCACAATTTATTCATTGTTGAAGATGCCGCGCAGGCCATTGGTTCGCAGTATTGTACTCCGGGTGAACATGGATTTGCTGGTACGATGGGACATATTGGCACAACTTCCTTTTTCCCGAGTAAGAATTTGGGATGCTTTGGCGATGGAGGTGCAATTTTTACCAATGACGATGATTTAGCTCAGCGATTGCGCAGTATGGCAAATCACGGTCAGACTGTGAAATATCAACATGACGTGCTCGGTTTGAATTCTAGGTTGGATACCTTGCAGGCCGCAGTGCTAATGGCAAAGTTGCCTCATTTGTATGAGTTTGAAAAATCTAGGCGAGCGGTTGCTGCGCGATATGATGAAGCGTTTGGTCCTATGGATGTCTTGGAAGTTCCATCCAGAACGGTAGACAGTTCTCACGTTTTTCATCAATATACGATTACTTGTAAAACGGCGCCGATGCGCGATGCGTTGAAATTGTATTTGTCTGAGCAGGGAATACCGTCGATGATTTATTATCCGAGGCCTTTATTTTTGCAGACGGCCTATCAACAGGTTGTTAGTCTGCCCATTTCAGAAGACCTTTGTACTCGTGTTTTGAGTTTGCCCATCTGTCCGGAATTGGACGTTGAGCAGCAAGATTACATCATCAATAATATACAAAATTTTATCCAAAAATCCCAATAAATCGAATGAAAGTAGCAGTAGTAGGTACCGGTTATGTAGGTTTGGTGAGCGGAACTTGTTTCGCGGAGACCGGCAACGATGTGATTTGTGTTGACATTGATCAGCGCAAGGTTGACATGTTAAGTGGCGGTCAGATCACCATTTTTGAACCTGGATTGGAGATACTTTTCAAGCGCAACTTGAAAGAAGGCCGTTTAACCTTTACCAACAATTTGGAAGATGCCATCAAGGATGCACAAGTGATCTTTTTGGCCTTGCCAACCCCTCCGGGTGAGGGCGGTGCTGCGGATTTGAAATATGTTTTGGGCGTGGCAGACCATTTGGGTAAAATCATGACGGGCTACAAGGTAATTGTAGACAAGAGCACCGTTCCTGTAGGTACAGCCGACAAGGTGGAAGCAGCAATTCGTGCCAACTACAGCGGAGAGTTTGATGTAGTGAGTAACCCAGAATTTTTGCGTGAAGGTGTGGCAGTGGACGACTTTATGAAGCCAGATCGCGTGGTGATTGGTGCCAAAAGTGAGCGCGCTTTTGAAGTGATGGATGAATTATATGCTCCTTATGTACGTCAGGGCAACCCTGTGATGCACATGGATACCCGCAGTGCGGAGTTGACCAAATATGCAGCCAATAGTTTCTTGGCAACCAAGATTTCTTTCATGAACGAGATTGCTCGTTTGTGTGAGTTGTTGGGTGCGGATGTGGATATGGTTCGCAAAGGTGTGGGCAGCGATGATCGCATCGGAAAGCGCTTTTTGTTCCCAGGTATCGGTTATGGCGGAAGCTGTTTCCCGAAGGATGTTCAAGCGTTGGTGCACAGTGCTTCTGAAGTGAACTACGATTTCAAAATTTTGAAGGCGGTAGAAGAAGTGAACTACGATCAAAAGAAGGCTTTGTTGCCTAAGATCGATGCGCA
>CAJBVU010000110.1 GCA_903959115.1 uncultured Bacteroidota bacterium | reverse complement strand
TTGCATGATGCACAAATTTAGGTGAAAGGAAATAAACCCCAAGCATTTAATCGGGTCTGCAAGCGATCAACCCAACGCAATAGAAAATACAACCATTTTTGATTGACACCCAAACTTATCAATTCAAAACCTGCCTTCCGCAATTCAACATTGAGTTGATGTTCTATGTAAATGCAGGTTTGTTTTCTGCTTACTACGGCCTCACTGGAAGATTGTATATGCCACCCATAAAAACGATTTTTTGGCTGTAACCAACCCGATACATAGTCCAAATACTGGCGTGAAAAATTGGCTTCCTTGGCCGTAGCAATAGCTCTTTCCAAACAAGCCTGGAATTGCATTAACACTGCCTTATTGGGAATGTAAAAAATCCAACTCGACAAATAAGGCGAAGGCTTTTCAACGAATTCCGAGGGTTCCGTACGGATATCCCCAAATACACAATCCTTGCGGACATCGGCGCTAAGGAAATTTCGCAATAACCTACCCCACAAAACGGATTGATGTGTTTTAAACCAGGTATCGTTGGCAATAATATAAGGACCTTCAGTTTGCATGGACTTTACTAACTCAAGATACCCACTGAATTCATAATAATCATTACTGCCTGAAGTGCCGAAACTATCCCCCCTTTTGTTGTTGACAATATGTACATCCGCACACCCTGCCTTCCATCCCTTTTGCCATTGGTCAAACTGCTTTGGTTTGCCCATCACAACCCAGCCCCATTCTACTTTTTCCATAACTTAATCCAATAAGTCCAACAAATTGCACTGATTTGATCATAAGCATAAGTAAAGATGTTCCGAAAAAAGAGATACGCGTAATTCCTAGGGCCTTGAACCAAAGAACGCCAAGTTAAATCCAATAAGGCATACCAAAAATTCCATAGGCGCTTCATCGGCTGAATGCGAACCAATCGTTTTCTGCCCTTTTTATCCGTGTAATAAATCCCCGGTTGATTGGCGAATGGATCGATGCCAGGGCAATGATCCACCCCAAGCAGTTGAAATCCGTTTTGCACAAGCCGGAAGCAGAAATCATAATCAATGCCTTCCAAAAACCACCGGTCGGTATGGCCACCGATTAGGCTTGCTGCTTCCAAATTAATTAGACTACAGGCCGACATAGCAATTTTTATGGGATACGCTTCGGATTGCTCTGGCGCTTTTGCTCCTTTGAAATTATAATTAAACCATATCAAGCCCACACGCGAATCAGGTTGATGACAACCATACCACTGATGAATCCATAAAATGGTATTTTCATCAAAAACAATGTCCTCATCAAAATACAACATATGCGAATACCCCGCTTGTTTAGCAGCCTCATCCAAAGCTTTCAAAGCCACACCCAGACCCAAGTTGAGACCCCTTCGAATGACATTCGGATGAATAGCCGTGGGCCAAAAATTCTCCCCAGGGGTGTTGTCGAACACCAAAAAAGGAATGTCCTTCTCCGCTAACATCATAATACGTTCACACGTTTGCTGGCTTGGGTGATAGGTAACAATACCCACAACGAGTTTCAAGGATGATTTCATTGTCTCCATAAAAAATACAATACAATAGTGTCTATGACACTTCTAACAGACCAAAGCACTGCGGCCCCAGTTAAACCAAATACCTGTAATACCCAATACAACAGGGGTATATACAATAATGCACTGATCACGTGCCAAAGAGCCGGCCGTTTTAACTCCCTATGGCTATGCAATGCTGAAAGTAGGATATGCCCTATACCGTTAGCAGTGATACCTAAAAGAAAAATCCAGAAAAAATCAATAACATCTTGGGCCAAAGGCATATTGGTAAATCCATGTTTCAAATACGTCTGGCCAAAAAACAAGATCAATCCGAGTCCAATATGTGACAAGAGTATCAATCCGCTGCCCCGCTTTACCCAAATATGATTCTGTAACTTAGTCTGGTTCCGCGAAAAAAATGGCAATAACACCAAAGCGAACGACGAAGACAAAACTAGGATTCGAATTCCAAAATCTTGGGCAAATACATAAGCCCCTATTGCTTGTGCACCCAATAAACTCAGAAGAACAAATCGGTCCAAAGAACCGTTTACAATGCCTGATACATTACTGAGTGTAATCCATTGATTGTTGCGATGTATAACTACCGCTTGGTCTTCAATTTTCTTGATTAATTCCAAACTATATTGTCTCATGAGCCAATAAAATGAGGGAAACAGTGATAAAAACCGTGCAACCGTAATCATAAGAACAATTTGGAAGATATCGCACTGCCCCCAGGAAGCCATTACCCAAGGCACCAAAAAAAGGACGCTTTGATTGTAAGCACGAAAAACGGCGGCGGAAATAAAACTCTCAGAGGCTTCAAATACCCCGCGGACAATCATTTGTATCACAGCCAAAGGCACCCAAACAATCAAAACGACAAATACTCTAAACTGAGATACCACTGAAAACTGTGGATTGAAAATGGGAATCACGAATAACAATAACGCCACCACCACGACACCGATCAATGAATACTCGAATGCTTTTCGTATACTCTGATTTACCAATTTTGATTTTTCTCCGTTTGGCAATTTTGGCAACTCAATCCCCAAATTCCGAGAAATACCTAAATCAAAAAATCCCAGATGACTGGTGTAAACCCAAAAAAAACTCAAGATAGTAAACGTCTCACCACCCAACATTTCCAACAACGGTTTGAGGGACCAAAGCCCCAATAACCCCGGAATTAACACAGACACAATGGTCGCTACAGTATTTCCTAAAATACGGGCAGACCCAAACATGCGCTTATATCCTTGTAATCATCAACGCCAACGTCGTTAACGAAGTGCTAATCAAAGAATAAATGGCCAAACGTTCGGTCAAGCTCAATTTATCTTTTGCCCGGTTGTCTAATTTGTACGGTATAATGATTTCGCAACCTGGCAAAATCTGAGGATATTTTGGGAATATCCCTAGAATGACTCTGGTTTTCTTGGACGTGCCATTGCTATAGGATACAAATGCATTGGATAAATCTGCATTTGAAGTCAATCCCCCACCGAGTGTGATATACTCTTTAAAATTCACTGTGGGATTGAAAAAAATCAAATTGGGATTATACACTTGCCCACTAATTCTAACCGTATTGACTCTTTTGGGAATAATAAATCGATCTCCCGCCTGAACGGTGATAGACTCCATGATTTGAACAATGTCAAATTTTGTATTCAAATTGGCCAAAGCAATGGTATCGAACTGCTTTTCTTGAACTATGGTATCACTTTGACTTGCCGTATCGTTCTTATAAATCTCATTGAACAATTTGGCCTTGTTTTTTGAACTTTGTTCCGAACTGATTGTTTTCACCAAAGGTCTCAAAATCACAGCCTCTTCCAAATTTCCGTAATCCGTAACTCCACCCACTCTTTTGTAAATATCAAACAAATTTTGAGATCGATTATTGATAGGATATACGCCCGGATTGTTCACTTCCCCCTCCACAGTAACATATACTTGCTCTCTGATCAATGGGTTTTCATACGTACTTACTACATCCCCAGGCTTTAATTGAATTTCAAACAAGTTTGCATTGTTCCAATAATCAGGTTGCGTTTCTATCTGTAATACTTCAGCCAATATATTTTGGTCCTGCACTTTTCGTGAAAGAATTACTTTATTGCTTAAGGCTTTGGATTTGAACCCCCCCGCAATAAACAACAAGTCTCCCAAACTCAAATTCTCACCGTACTTGTAATTTCCTGGGTTCCTCACCTGGCCCAAAATCTGAACTTCTTCACGATAATTAATCTCACCACTGTCCATGAAATAAATCACATCCCGATCATACATGTACACCGAAAGTTTCTCATCCAAAACCGCTTGCAAGGAATATCGTACATAATGGAATAGACCATTCTTGTCATCCCGACGAATCAACACAGTATTTTTAACTGTCCCAAAATCCAAACCACCCGCTTGCTTGATTATATCATTTAACGTGTTATTCCCTGTTCCTGAATAATAGCCCGGACGTTTGATGGAACCCACCAATTCAATCTTGAACTTATCTACGTTATTGATACTTTGAATGTCTACAATTTCACCCCCTAGGATAGTAAATGTGTCCAAATAAGCCCGATTTAAGGTGTAAAATTCCTTGCCCTCTTGGCCATAACGCATCACTTGCACGGTATTTTGGTAGGCGATTTCAGTATATCCACCGGCATATTCAAAAATCTCTTTCAGCGTTTCCTCGCCTTTCAATTCAAAAACCGCTGGCGTTTTTACCTCGCCCCGCAATCGCACGCGTTTTTCGTAATAGGGAACAAACACAATATCACCCGTTTGTAAGGCAATGTTATTGTTTGATGTACCCTTGGTAAGGAAATCATACAAATCCAATTCTGCAATGCGCTTCTGATTGCGAATTACTTGAACACTGCGATAACTGCGATTGATACCCGGGCCCTTGGCCATGTAAAGCACATCAAAAATGGTGCTCATCGCCGGCAATGTATATGATCCCGGTTCAGTGGCACCCCATACCACGACTTGAATGCTGTGGTAATCTTCCAAACTGATACTCACATTGCTCTCACCGGAGGCCAACGAAGCGAAGCCTTTCCTGATCAGCGTGTTTTTGATTAATGCCTCTGCTTGAAGCACCGTTAATCCCACAATTTTGCACTTACCCCCGTATGGCAAAAAGATATTGCCCTCACGGTTAACCACCGCGCTGGTCTTTTGTTCTTGCAACCCATACACACGCACCGTAATATTGTCGCCAATACCCATGATATAATTTCTGGTAGGCGCCACATTGGCGTTGTTGTTGAGTGGCGTGCGCACCGCTTCAAACAACTCTTGGCCAAAAATGGCCACCCTACTTTGCAATACATTCTCCTTTAGTTTTACGTTCGATTCTAAACTGTCCTTCTTTTTCGACCCAATCGCCTCTGTTTCTCGAACATCCGGCGCACTCAAACCCCTAGATTTGAGCATAAATTCCAAATCTGAAACATTCAAACCTTGCGCTTTTGCGGCTGTTAACACCTCCTGACGCTGCACGTCGGTTAACTGTTTTACGTTGATTTCACCCATGTTGGCCAAATCCTTTCCCAACCAACCTTGGCCATTTGTTTCACCCAAAAAGAATAAATTGGTGATTATCAGAAAATATTTTAAGAAAGACCTCATTAATGTTATTAATACACGAATATACTACCTTTGTTTGATAGAAAAACCATGAAACCGCGCTTATTGTTATATCTCTTCGTGCTTTTACTATTAGGCAATTGTGAACGCCCAGAGCCTATACAGAGCGCCATGCGTGTTAGTGTAGATCAAATAAGATATTCATCCAATGATGGAAGTATAAAAACACTATATCGAATTAATTTTAAGTCGAGTTCTACACGTTTTATTTTTCTAAAAGGAGACCAACTATGTTATCAAACAACGGCAACCAGTGTGTTTTCAAATGGCGTTGATTCATTTATTACACCTTTCAATGATTTGAACATTACATTACCTGCTAAACTTCGGTGTGTTATGGAAGTCACAACCCTTGGAGGGGAAATTATTCGGGATACCTCAGAACCT
>CAJBVU010000109.1 GCA_903959115.1 uncultured Bacteroidota bacterium | reverse complement strand
TACCTCGTGGGTTCCCAATTGCCAGGTTTTGAACGCATGGTAAAATTGTCCGACGCGCCATTAATCGTAATTGAGGGCGATGAATATCTCACATCCCCCTTGGATTTCAGGCCTAAGTTTGTTCATTATAAAGCACATGCAGCCATGATTACCGGAATCGCATGGGATCACGTGAACGTTTTTCCTACCGAAGAAATTTATCATAACCAGTTTTCTTTGTTGATCGATACGCTGCAGCCTGGCGGACATCTATTCTGGTTTGAAGGGGATGCAGCCCTGCAAAACATCGTACAGAAAAGCGGATTTCCTCAACAAGAATGCTACAATGCACCCCAGTATCAGAATGTGAAGGGTGGGACAGAAGTCACTGTGAATGGACAAGTGTATACATTGCCTTTTTATGGCCGACATAATTTGCAGAATGCGGCGGGTGTGGTGAAAATGGCAGCAACCATCGGAATCACCGAAGCCGAGTCTTGGTCGGCCTTGGAAACCTTCCCCGGAACCGCAAAACGCCTGGAACCCATCGTAGAAACAGAAAAACTCACCGTTATCCGCGATTTTGCCCATGCACCATCAAAAGTGGAAGCGTCAGTTTTTGCAGTCCGCGAGCAATTCCCCAATCATAAATTTATCGCCGTTTTTGAAGTGCACACCTACAGTAGCCTCAATCCCGAATTTATGGGTCGATACAAAGGCACCCTCGATCCCGCAGACGATGTTTGCATCCTATTCGATCCCCATGTCTTTGAACTCAAACGAATGGAAGTTCCGTCCAAAGAAACCGTGGAGATGAGATTTGGTAAGGGTAAGTCTGTCAATCGTTTGGATGAATTGCAATTGTGGCTATCCTCCGCTATGGAAACGGAACAACCCGTGGTTTTGCTCTTGATGAGTAGCGGCAATTTGGCGGGATTGGACCTGAATTACTTCACCAAATCCAATCTTTCGTAAACGGCTTTCAATAACTCGCCCCGAAACCCTTGCTGTGTGATTTTTTTATTCAACTCAGTCGGGTAGGTTCTGTTTGATAAAAAGACAAAGGTGATTCCGTTGGCTGGATCGCACCAAGCCCAAGTCCCAGTGTAACCGCTATGTCCAAACAACGAGTTTGGCGCGCCGTCAAATACATTGGCTTTGTGTCCCTCTTTTCCATTGGGTTTATCGAATCCAAGACCGCGGTACCCTTTTTTTGTGGATCCTACCTGAATTTTAGAGAATAAATCAACCGTGGTAGGCTTCAATACAAAACTTCCCGTTTTGTTGGAATGACCTCGTTCCTGTAACATATACATGAGTTTTGCCATGTCAATTGCCGTAGAGAACAGACCTGCATTTCCAGCAATACCGCCTAACATCATCGCACTTGGATCATGCACGATGCCACGCACTTCGCCTCGAGGCCACAAAGAATCAATCAATGTAGGTGCAATTCTATTGGGAGAAATACCATTCTCTAAGGGTTTGAAACTCGTGTTTATCATCCCAATAGATCGATAAAAATCCCCATTCACAATCGCCCTCCAAAGCACAGGATTTCTTTGCTCAACCCACTTCGCCAACAAAATCATATTTATGTCGCTGTAAATGTAGGATTTGTCATTTGATGGCTGCGTTGCCGTGATCCATTTCCAAGCCGAATCCGACCATCGCTTTTCCAAACACTGTCCCATAGAAATTTCGAATTGGGTATTGGGATTGTCGTTTTCTCCAGCCACAAGCGAGGGTGTTTTTGCCTCATGAAGTTGACAGCCAACGGATTTCGCACCCATTTTAATGGCTCTTTGTTGCATCGGCAGGAAAGGGGGTAATCCACTTTGATGGGTCAGTAATTCGCGGAAAGTAATGGCCGATAGTGATTTGTTTTGAGATGCCAGTTCGGGCCAAGTTTTGCCAATGGGTGCATCGAGGTTAAATCCTTTGGTGTACTCATATTGCTTCATGAAAGCCAACGTGGTTGCTGCGATTTTGGTAATTGAAGCTACGTCATACACGTGATCTTGGGTAGTTGGAATTTCGTTCCCGTTCAAATCCTTTACAGAGCCGACATTAATATTGGCCGCAATCTGGCCGTCCTTTAGAACAACCAGTTGAGCCGATGGAAACAGTTCCTTCGCTAAGCCTTCGCGCATCATCGAATCCAATACGGCATGTAAATCTGGATCGTAACCGTGAAT
The DNA here is from genome assembly GCA_903959115.1 of uncultured Bacteroidota bacterium. GTDB lineage: Bacteria > Bacteroidota > Bacteroidia > NS11-12g > UBA955 > UBA955. The sequence goes on along the minus strand of CAJBVU010000109.1, from coordinate 7,871 downwards.
ATTGCCATGCGCATAGTCGATATCGTCTACAGTTGAATTTTGACCGCCGCTCCAATTTTCCTGCAAATGAGACAGCCCAATGTTATTTGCACCATAATGATGCGACTTCCCAAAAACCATACGCAAAGCACTATTTACGGTGTACTGATTGTATTCATGCGCAATAACGATATTGCAGTTGTTGTGCAGGTTTAATAAGGGTTGTAAGGCATATTGATGTCCAAAATGAATGTAGAAATCGCTCCGACCGAGGTAGGCGAACTCCAGGTCCTTTTGGGGATCGCTGGAATGTTGAATTGGGCCTTTCGCCAAGATGTGAATCCAAGGTTGAGGAATCGCGCGCGACTTTAATTTCCAAGTGGGCCAGTCCAATCCAATAAATAATCGAGTGTTGTTGGCGAGTTTTGCCAATGTTGAATCGATGCGAGTGCTGTCTGAGTTCCAAGGCAACAAAGTCGTTTGAAAGCTACCCAATCGGAATTGCTGCAATTGAATTGGAAGTCGGAAAGGAATGCTATCGCCAATAACGATGAGTTGCAGGGTGTCGTATGGTGAGCCGCATTGCAAAAATGTAGGTTTGAAGGTGCTGTATTTCACGTCGCAATCCAGGTTTGAATGCCGACAATAAATCATCGATTCATCTGCCACTTCTTGGCCATACAAATTGTTGAATTTAGATTTGATTTGCTCTAAATCGCTAAGCAGGTTGTTTGGGTTTACAAAACGATTATCGAAAAGACCTAAGTCGTATTTTGTTGCAAGTAAACGGATTACGCGCGAGGCGATCTCCGCACTGTCAATCTCGCCTTTTGCTTTCGCTTTAACCGCGGAGTCCAAAAATCCATTTACATCTTCAGGAAAAAGGATAATGTCGTTACCGGCTTTGAGTGCCAACAACGCGACATCCGCTGGGCTTCCCATTTTCGCCACGCCCTTCATGTTTAAGGCATCAGTGATAATCAAACCTTGAAAGCCTAGGTCTTGTCGAAGCCAATTTTTGACAAAGTACGGCGAAATGGAGCATGGTAATTTTGATGTATCGATGCTAGGAATCCGCAGATGGGCGACCATCACAGAGGCTACACCTTGCCTAATTTGTTTGGTAAATGGAGGAAGATCGATTTGCTCAATGTCTGATTTACTCTTTAATACAACGGGTAAATCCAAATGAGAATCTGTTTTGGTATCGCCGTGTCCGGGAAAGTGTTTTGCCGATGCGAGTACGCCACCGGTTTGAAGTCCTTCTGTTAATCCGCTAGCAATAGTAGAAACTTCTTCGGCGTTTGATCCAAAGCTTCTAAATCCGATGATGGGGTTATTGAGTTCGGTATTGACATCCACGGAAGGGGTGAAATTGATGTGAATGCCCAATCGTTTGCACTGCGCAGCCATCGACAAGCCCATTTGATACGCTAGCTGTCGGTTTCGCGTCGCGCCCAGCGTGAGTTGAAAAGGAAACTTCTCCATTCCTGTCAAACGCATCGCCGGACCCCATTCACCATCGATGCCGATCAAAAGGGGTATGGCGGATTCTTGCTGGTAATAATTGGTTTGGTAGATTTCGTTAAGGGGGCTGCCTTGGAAGAAAATAATGCCTCCAACGCCCAATTCTCTTATTTGATACAATAACGATTTTTGAAACTTTGCCGAATCAAGGGGTTCATCGATGAGCGCATCTCTCGACCAGGCTGGTACCATGAGTGTTTGAGCCAATTGTTGTTTAAATGTAAGGGAAGCCGCTAATTTCTCGGCAAAAGCAAGTCCTTCTTGGCTATGGTAAAATCCATTTCGGAAATCTGTTCTTGATTGCGCATGTATTTTTACGGGATTAAATCCTGCCAAACATAGCAATGCCATCAACCAATTCCTTACCATCATACAAATCAACGAAATCGAAACCATTGTATTTTATTATTTTCTCCCGAGGGTTGTGGAAAACAACGGTTTACTTTGCGATATTGCGCATCGATAAAAAAAATATTGCTAAGCCACGAAATAGAATTTTTAGATGTCTAAAGGAGGCAACAAGCATTTGACAATGTGTTTATGGATATCGAATGACGGAGAAAGAACTGGTAGAAGGATGTATTCGCGAGGATCGAATTTGCCAGCGCGAACTTTGGGATCGATACTCAAAAAAACTCATGTCGTTGTGTGTGCGATATTGTAATAGCCAAGAAGAAGCTGAAGACGCCCTCATGGAAGCCTACGTAAAAATATACGACAATCTAAAGAATTTCCGGTTCCAAAGTTCATTGGAAACATGGATGCGTAGGGTTTCGGTGAATTTATGTATTAATAAAATCAGAGCACGGAAGCACATTTGGACGTCGATCTCTGACGATGAATATCGAATTGGATTTAAGGACGATGCATTTGACAATTTACAGGTTCAGCATATCATGAAAATGGTAGAGGCTTTGCCGGTAGGGTATCGAACGGTATTTAACTTATATGCGATTGAAGGCTATAACCACAAAGATATTGGGGAGATGTTGGGGATTGATGAGGGGACAAGTCGTTCGCAGTTTGCAAAAGCCCGCAAAGCATTACAAGTTCAAATTGATAAATTGGAAGGAGGGGCGCAAGCCTAATCGTTATGGAAGAAAATCGTTTCAACCAAACTCTAAGAGATAAATTTCAGGATCTCGAATCACCTTTCAACGATCGTGTCACTTTTGAGGCGGTAATGAAGAAGCGTGAGAAAAAGAAACGCCGCGTAATCTTCTGGTTGCCATCGGTTGCCATTGTTGCAGGATTGTTTTTGTCGGCTGGCTTAGGTTACATGTTCCTTTCTGATTCTAATTCCGCGGTAAAATCACCACAAGTTTCATTGAAACAAGTGGTCGTTAAACCCAATAAGAAGTCATTTGCCAAGAATCAAAACGAAAAGCCTGAGTCGATTCAAGGCGCAGGAATTTCTCATGCAGATATTTCATCGAATAAAGGGGCTATTTTGCAATCCAAGGTGGTTAGCCAATCACAAAATGATATCAATAAAGGCGCAAAGGGCAGCATTGATGCTTTTGAATTGAATAACTCCGGCGCTAAATCAACTAAAGCTTCTAATCCTGTTAATTCTCAAATTCTTACTCCCAATAATGAAATCTTTACAACCAATTCGTTGGAAGGCAATTTCATGAAGGATGATCAATCATTAATTAACGCTCCAGTGAATGTAGTTGATGAGGTAGCTGCGGCGAGGACATCGTCAATAGATAAATCAGTTGACGCGAACTTGGTCGACATGATTCATAATGGGGAGAATCAATTGATTTACTGTGATCCACGTGGCATTTATCCTGTTTCGATAGGGATGAGTAAGATGAAAGAAGAGTTCATCGAAATTCCTGAGGGCGAATACGAAAAGGCTTGGGATCCAGCAAGATATCGCTCTAAGTGGTATGGTGAAATGGGGGCAACCACTGGCAGTAAAGTGATTGTTGATTTCGACAATAAAAATGCGTTAAGTGTATTGGGTACAATGTACCATGCCAATTATCAAGGTTTGATTTTGAGGGATTTGGGCAATGGGATTATGTTGGGTACTGGCGTTAGCTACGGAGAATGGATCGGGAATGGAGAGTGGCAATTGACTCAAACAGAGCGAAAGACACTCATTGATTCTTACGATTTGGTTGTTATGATTCCTCCCGTTCAAACTGTGCGAGTTTACGATACTTCGGAGGTGATAGAAAGCAAAATTAGCACGGGTGAAATTCAATATAAAATCGACAAGTTGAGTTTGCCTTTGGCGATGCGATATAATTTGATGTTAGGCAAAGTGGCTTGGCGATTGGCTGCACAATTGAATCCCGGTATCACAATAAAAACAACGGGCGATTACTTCACAAAAACCGAATATCATTCAATTTCACAACAAAGAATGTTTTGCATGGATGCGAAGTTGGCATTTGGACCAAGTTTCGCACTTTCTACCGATTGGACATTGGTGCTTGAGCCCAATGCGATGTTGCATTCATTCTACGATAAATCAGGTAAGCGCACTTACAGTAAAATACTTACAGGATTCGGGATGTCGGTAGTTCGTAAGTTTTAAAATTATCAAACTAACACCCAAATTGATTCAGGGCTAATTGATTGGTAAGTATCGGATTAAACCGACTCATTCCATTCAAAAACATCTTCCGACTCACCCAGTCGAACTGCATCGAGCCAGTTTTTGATGCTATCTGATACATCAGAATTACCTTGTTCGAGTACTTCGAAATAGTTACCCTGATGTCCAAAACCTTGTATTTTGATCAATGTAGCAGCGGTACCGGTAATGAAAATCTCTTTCAATGTACCTGCATTCAATTGCTCTTTGAGTTCGTTAACCGATAGATTTCGCTCGGTTACGGGATGGCCTAAATGCATCAATCCTTTGATTACACTGTCCCTAGTAATACCCGAAAGCAGTGTACTACCTAGTGCAGGAGTCACGATCTCGTTTTCGAAAACGGCGAAAAGATTGGTTGTTCCTGTTTCTTCAACCAATGTGTGGGTCAATGGGTCGGTCCACAATACCTGATCATAACCTTCCTTTTGGGCTTGAAGGGTAGGATACATCGCACCGCCATAATTTCCTGCACATTTTGTAAAGCCTACACCGCCTGGTGCCGCTCTAGAGAATTCTTCCTCCACTTTAACTTTTAGAGCCTTGGTGTAATATGGGCCAACTGGACAACAGAAAATGGCAAAAATGTAATGCTCTGAAGGTTTTACACCAATAAAATCGTCAGTGGCAAACATGAAAGGTCTGATATACAACGAACCTCCTTCTGTATTGGGAATCCATGCAGAATCAAGGTCAATGAGCTTTTTTAATCCGTCCATAAAGAGATCTTCTGGTACGCTTGGCATCACCATTCTTTCAGCGGATCGATTTAAACGTTTGGCATTTTCCCTTGGTCTGAAGAGCATCGGCTTGCCAGTTTTTTTGTTGATAAATGCCTTCATTCCCTCAAAAATCGACTGCCCGTAATGGATAGCGCTGGTTGCTGGACTCAATGATAGTGGGCCATAAGGGACAATTCTAGGGTTTGTCCAGGTAGTGCCATCCCAATTGGCCAAAAACATGTGGTCGGTGAAAATTTTACCAAAACCGATATTTTCTGGATCAAATTGATCAATTCTACTATTTTGTGTTTTTTCAATTGTAATTTCGACACTCATCAAATACAAAATTAATCCAATTTCAATCGCTATGTCAGAAAATCGCCAATTTGTTGAAAATCCTTTGCATCTAACCGATATCTTTTCCGGGGGTGTGTTCTATTTTAAGGAGGAAGTGGTTGTTGAATCTGAGTCGTTGGTTGTTGGTGAATCTGTAGTTGTTAATCCCAATTTAGACGAAGGAATGATACAGTTATCAATTATCAATTTATTTTTTGATCAACGCGATGAGCAATTTTCATCGGAAATCAACTTGGCATACACCAAACTTATGTCGGCCGTAAAAATCAATCAAGAATCTGTTATTCCAGAAGATATAGAGAAAGTGTATTCGATTGGTAATTCGTCTTATTCTCCTGAGATTTTGGGGGATTGCTTGGCGCCGGTGATTTTTGTTTGGTCGGATCTTGAAATTGCGGGAGTGCCTAACCTTTATTGTGTTAAGCCCACTGAAAGAGGGGTGATGCTCAGATTTCCTTCCTTTACAAGTATGTGCGAGAGTAAAGAGCAAAAAATGAAGGTTTGGCAGACGATGCAGCAAATATTGAAATTCGGGAAATAATACCGGCATTTTTCCTAATAAACGTTTGCAATTGAAGGCCACAAATGACACAGGAATGTTGTCTTTCTATTTGTTGATGGGTGTTCAAGGCAGTTTGTTAAATTTTTGTTGCGATTTATGCAAAAAGTTATTCTTGAAATCTTTCTGTTAATAATTAAATTCGTAAAATACAATAGTATGGTAAAACGATTACTATCAATCCTTGGGAAATACAATATCAAACATTTTTTGGTGTTATTGGTGTTGTTTGTTTCTAGTCAGCAAACGCTGAAAGCCGACCACGTAATGGGGGCAGATATGAGCTACGTTTGTTTGGGTAGTGGAAAGTATAAACTGATTATTAAGTTTTATAGAGATTGTAGGGGTGCAGCGGCTCCACCGAGTTGGAGTTTGTTGTATTGGTACGCGGGGAATAATCAGGGAATGTCGACAAGTAGATATTCTCTTGGAATGACGCGCGTTGGAATCAGGGATATCACCCCGCGTTGTTCCACCGCAAGTAGTCCTTGTAGTCCAACAAATACAGACTATACGGGTGATGGAGTAGAAGAGCATACATATGAGGCGAGCTTTGACATTTCCAAAGCACCATTTACGGGTTTGGGGATTGGTACTACTTATTGTGATCTGACATTTGCTTACAACCAGTGCTGTAGAAATGCAGCGATTACAACGGGTGCTACGTGGGCTGATTTCTGGACAACAGCAACAATTAATGTTTGCAACATAAACAAGTCAAAGAATAAGTGTAATACTTCGCCTACGTTATCGAATGTGCCAATTGGATATGCATGTTGTAACCAGGCTTACTATTACAACAATGGTGCTATTGACACAATTGATTATGATTCATTGTCGTATTCTATGGCACCGGCGTTGAGTGGTGTTCCCAATACTTCAGTACCTTACACTTCGCCATTTACCTACCAATATCCTTTGACGCCCTATTGTGTTCCCCCTACATCAATCAAATGTGCTCCCAATACCAAGACAAAACCGCCACGTGGATTTTCAATGGATACGGGTACTGGGGATTTGATATTTACGCCCACAAAATGTGATGAAGTTGCTGTTTTAGTACTGGTAATTACGGAATGGCGGCGAGATACAAATAATGTCTGGCGATGGGTCGGGAAAACGCGGCGTGATATGCAGATTGTCGTCAAAGACGACTGTGGTTACAACAATGCACCAACGGTGGAAGGTCCATATTCTTACAAGGTTTGTGAGGGAGAAACAATAAAATTCAAAGTATCGTCCGAAGATGAAACTTTTTCCCCGTATCAAAAGGTGCCGGATACCACTACAATGAAGTGGAACAAGGGAATTCCGGGTGCCAAATTCACACTTGCAAAGAAGACCGATTGGCCGGAGAAGAGGAAGGCGTATGCTGATTTTGAGTGGACCCCCTCGGTTGGTATGGCATCGGATGTGGCGTATTCATTTACCGTTACCGTGTCTGATGAACATTGCCCAAAGCCATCGACATCAATTCGCGCTTTTAAAGTAAAAGTGAATCCTAGGGCTTTTAGTAAGCGTACGTACACAAAGTTAAAATGTGGAAGATTTGCGATGGCGGCTACTGTTGGCGCATCATTCAAAGGGGTTCCATCGTTCAAATGGAGTGTGCGCGATAGTATGGGTAAGGGCGAGATTTTTTACAGTACCAAAAAATCCGATACAATGACGTTCTACAGGGGCGGTAAATACATCATCGTTCATACTGTAAATAATGCCGAAAACTGTCCAACAATTTATAGAGATACAGTTATTATTCCAGATCCACCGCAAGTGATAATGGCAAAGGCGGATACATTTGCATGTTTTGCTACAACTATGAAGTTGAATGCCAATGTTTTGTATGGCACGGCGCCCTTCAAATACTATTGGACGCGCATCGTAAAGGATACGGGATCAAAGGCAGCGTGGAAATCTGAGACACATGTATCTGGCGATACATTGCAAGAGTTGTCAATCCCAAATATCAATCGTGACTCTACATTAAGAATTAGAATCACGGACGGCGATGGGTGTATATTTTATGATACCGCATCGATTTATGTCAAACCCCTACCCAAAGTAAGCTTGGGACCAGATCAGCGAATTTGTACCTACGAAACAGTCACATTTG
>CAJBVU010000108.1 GCA_903959115.1 uncultured Bacteroidota bacterium | reverse complement strand
GCAGATTTTGGAAAACGTGCATTGCCAACTTATAAATTTGATACAGCCAAGGTAATTGTGAGCTTTGGAGCTGATTTCTTAGGTACTTGGATATCTCCAGTAGAATTCTCAACAGGTTATACAATCAACCGTCAGCCAAATGCCGAGGGTGGAATGTCTAAGCACATTCAATTTGAAAGTTCTTTGAGCATGACCGGTACCAACGCTGATCATCGTTTTCCAATGCGTGCTTCTCAAGAAGCTTTGTATGTAGCTACTTTATACAACTACATCGCCGTGGGTACTGGTGCTCGTCAGATTCCCGTTCCACAACAAGGTGAATTGGCAGGTAACTCAATTAAGAAAACTGCTGATGCATTATTGAAAGCCAAAGGAACTGCATTGGTTATTTCTGGTAGCAACAATACTGAAATCCAACAAATCGTAAATGGTATCAATATGTTATTGGGAAGCTATGGAACAACCATTGATATGGTTAACCACAGCAATCAATATCAAGGTTCGGATGTTAAAACTGCCGAAGTTTTGGCCGGTTTGAAGTCGGGTTCTATTTCAGCTGTAATTTTCTATGGTGTTAACCCAGTTTACAACCATAGTAAAGATTGGGCTGAAGCCATTAAGAAAGCGAAAGTATCCGTTTCATTTGCATCTAGCAAAGACGAAACCGCTTCTGTTTGTCAATATGTTTGCCCAGACAATCACTACTTGGAAAGCTGGAATGATTCCGAGCCTCGCAGAGGTTTGTATCAGTTCACACAGCCTACCATTTCTAATGTTTTCAATACTCGTCAAGCGCAGGTAACATTGTTGACATGGGCTAATGCCAATATCGCAATGGAGAAAGATCCATTTGCATCTAAAGGTATTTTCTCTCAAAAATTGCAAGCGTCTCCTTTCTACAATTTCATGAGAAATAATTGGGCTGCGACGTTGGGATCTGATGATGCATTTAATGCAGCTTTGGAAAAAGGTGTAATGGCTTCAAGTGTTTCAGAAGGTAGCGTGTCTTATGTAGGAAATGTTGAGGCTTTGGCTTCGTTTGTATCTTCAAATTCTAAAGCGACGGGAATCGACATGGTTCTTTATCAGCCAGTAGGAGTTCGTGATGGTGCTTACGGAAACAATCCTTGGTTACAAGAGATGCCAGATCCAGTAAGTAAAGTATGTTGGGATAACTACGTTGCATTGCCTAAATCATTGGCAATGAAGTTGGATATCGCAGAAGGTGATACAGTAAATATTAAAGTAGGCGATGTTACTTACAACAACGTGCCAGCAATGATTCAACCAGGTCAAGCCAACGAAACCGTTGCTTTGGCTTTGGGTTATGGTCGTACTGCAGCAGGTAAAGTAGGGGGTAGCATCGAAAAAGGTTACGATACAGTTGGTGTAAACGCTTTTGCTTTCGCCAATAATACAGGAAACCGCAGTTTTGTTGCTAAGAATGTAGATATCACTAAAGGTGACGAAAACTACAAATTGGCTCAAACCCAAACCCACCACAGTATTGAAGGTCGCGATATCGTTCGTGAATCTACTTTAGGCGCTTTCAAAAAGAATGCTAAAGCTGGAAACGACATGCCAGATACCCACATTTATACAATTTGGGAAAAGGCGGAATATCGTAAAGACGGAGCACCAAACCACTTGTGGGCTATGGCAATTGATCTTAACTCTTGTACGGGTTGTGGATCTTGCGTGGTAAGTTGTTCAATTGAAAACAACGTTCCGGTTGTAGGTCGTGACGAAATTCGTTTGCGTCGGGAAATGCACTGGATTCGTATCGATCGTTATTATGCATTTGAATCTGCTGAGGGTGCAATGACAAAAGATGATGAAATCGCGAAAGTAGATGCATCAGGTAATTTTGATCATTGGCAAAATGTGAACGTATTGCATCAACCAATGATGTGTCAGCACTGTGCCAATGCACCTTGTGAAACAGTTTGTCCTGTATTGGCTACTACTCACAGTACAGAGGGATTAAACCAAATGACATACAACCGCTGTATTGGTACTAAGTACTGTGGTAACAACTGTCCTTATAAAGTACGTCGTTTCAACTGGTTCAGATACAACGACAACGACAATTTTGATTTCCATTTTAACAATCCATTGGGTAAAATGGTCATCAACCCTGATGTTACCGTTAGAACTCGTGGTGTAATGGAGAAATGTTCTTTCTGTGTTCAACGTGTTCAAGAAGGCAAGTTGAAAGCGAAACGCGATGGAAAATCTCCAAATGAGGTTGTTGTTCAAACTGCTTGTCAGCGCGCATGCCCAAGCAATGCAATCGTATTTGGTGATTTACACAATCCAGAAAGCGAAGTAAGCAAATTGTACAAAAACGAGCGTGGATTTAGCGTTTTGGAAGAACTTAACGTGCAATCTTCAGTGAAGTATATGACTAAAATTCGTAACAACGATTCAATTTAATTCATCCAAAAAATATTCGAATGATACATGATTCAATTTTAAGAGACAGACTTGTAACCGGCGACAAATCGGCATCTGACGTAACGCGCGACATTGCAAGACCTATTTTAAACAATCCAACCACTTCATGGAAGATTGGCTTCACTTTGTCGCTAGTTTTCTTGGGTATTTTTGGTGTGAGTTTGTTATACACCTTGTGGACAGGTATTGGTGTTTGGAATATCAATAAATCAGTAATGTGGGGTTGGGATATCACCAACTTCGTATTTTGGGTTGGTATTGGTCACGCCGGAACCTTGATTTCTGCGGTTCTGTTGCTTTTCCGTCAGAAATGGAGGATGAGTATTAACCGTTCAGCTGAGGCAATGACCATTTTCGCGGTTATTTGTGCTGCGATGTTCCCAGTATTCCACATGGGTCGTGTTTGGGTAGGCTACTGGGCTTTACCGTTACCAAACGCATTTGGTTCTTTGTGGGTTAACTTCAACTCGCCATTGCTTTGGGACGTATTTGCGATCTCTACATACTTTAGTGTATCGTTGTTGTTTTGGTATATTGGTTTGATTCCTGATATCGCAACAATCCGCGACAAGGTGAAATCAAAATTGGGAAAGACGATGTATGGTTTCTTCTCGATGGGTTGGACAGGTTCTACACGTACATGGGCTCGTTATGAGTTGGTTTCATTGATCTTGGCCGGTTTGAGTACACCATTGGTATTGTCGGTTCACACAATTGTATCAACTGACTTTGCAACATCTTTGGTACCAGGTTGGCACACAACGATTTTCCCTCCATATTTTGTTGCCGGTGCGATTTTCTCTGGTTTCGGTATGGTGGCTACTTTGTTGGTTGTCGCTAGAAAGGTTATGAATTATGAGAATTACATTACGATTGGTCACTTGGACGCTATGACGAAAATCATCATGGTAACAGGAACCATTGTAGGTATTGCATATTTAACAGAGTTCTTTATTGCATGGTATTCTGGTAACGTTTATGAGCAGTATGCATTTGCGAACAGAGCTTTTGGACCTTATTGGTGGGCTTACTGGAGTATGATGAGTTGTAACTTGATTGCACCCCAGGTATTTTGGTTCAAATGGGCTCGTACTACGCCATGGTTTATTTTCATCATGAGTATTGTGGTAAACGTAGGTATGTGGTTTGAGCGTTTTGTGATCATCGTTACTTCATTGC
>CAJBVU010000107.1 GCA_903959115.1 uncultured Bacteroidota bacterium | reverse complement strand
TTCGTACTGAATTGTCTATCTCCCTTGCATGATGTCAATATCTCTTTGGTGAACATTCAAGGACAAATTGGCCAAACTTGGTCGATTCGTGAACTCAAACAACAAGAGTTTAACGTCCACGTATCAGCCGGCGTTTGGTACTTGAAAATCTCCGCCAAAGAAGGACAACAGGTGATCCCTGTCATCTTTGAGTAACAAATGCAATTAGTGTTGCCATAAATTTCGGCGTAACCAAATTATTGGCAACACTAATTTCATTTGAAAATCAATTTTTTACGATAAATTGCGGGCCAACGACTTGTCAATGAATCCTTATTTATACCCTAACAATTCCTTTTGTGCCGGCTCAACTGAGCACATTATCGCCGTTGGACTGCTCGTCATTATAGCCATACTCACAACGCGTTGGGCCCTAAAATCACCGCTGCCTTTGCAAACCAAAATCACCCGTGGTTTCGCCTGGGCCTTGGTTGGCAATGTATTGATCTGGCAATTTGTAAAATCATATGTCAGCTACCTCCCCCTAACCGACCCCCATTACGTAAAATACAACTGGGGCGAAGACCTACCGCTAAACCCCTGTAATTGGCTCGCCTTTGCGGCCTTGGCCTATAGCTATAAACCGAAAGCCTGGGTGTGGTATATGATGTATTTCTTTGTTTGGGTTTTCACCTTCAACGCCGTTATCACCCCCGCATTGTTCGAAGGATTCCCCCACTACAATTTCTGCAAATTCTGGGTTGCCCATACTGGCTTGGTGATGTTCGTGATTCATCTGCTTCGCATCGGAGCGCCAGAAATCAAAGCGAAAAACGTGCTTCAAGCCTATGGCTATCTTCAGATTTTCACTATCGTCTGCATCGGCGTAAACTATCTCGTAGGTCCCCAAGCCAACTACTTCTTTCTGAGTCACAAACCCCTCACCGCTTCTATTTTGGACATGTTGATGCCTTGGCCTTGGTATATCATTCAAGGCGATATCATCGCACTCGGCCTATTCTTCCTCGCTTGGGCTCCCTACGCCATCACCCGCAAACTCAAAGCCCGTTAATAGAAGTAAAAAAAGTAGATCATCATCATGATGCGACGGTGGCCATCGAACTTCAAAATCCGGCGACCTGAAGCATCATACATATCGTTTCCGCTGATGCGCGCCACTTGCCTACCCTTACCATCGTAAAGATAATCCCCGCTTAGACGACCAATCTGCCTACCCGAACCATCGTAAAAGTAATCGCCGCTCTGCCTGCCCATCTGTCGGCCAGAAGCATCGTAAATATAACCGCCGTCGAACTTACCCATCGACCTACCCGAGGATTGATAAAAGTGAATCCCATCCACCTTAGCCGTTTGCCTTCCGGAATTGTCGTAAATGTATTGCGCCTGAGCCAAGCCCGCGAAACAAAACAAAAGCATCAGTAAAATTTTATCCTTCATAACGTTGATATCATCAAAGATATAAAAATCGATTCCGCTTTGAGTCAACAATGTAGAACATTAATTATTGTTGTTTTTACAATATTCACCAAGAAAATCCTTGTAATGACTGCATTTGCGCCAAAATAATTACTTAAGTAGTTGGATTTGAGCGGGGAATGTTGTTTTTTGCAAGCCATCATAAAACCATGAATCAACACAACCATACCCGCGCATTTGCCACCTTGGTGAGCGTTTTCTTTTTTTGGGGCTTCGTAGCGGCCAGCAACGACATTCTGATCCCTGTTTTCAAAGACAAATTGCATTTGGAGCAATGGCAAAGTCAGATGATTTCCTTCGTGTTTTATGTTGCCTACACCCTTGGATCTCTCGGTTACATGTTGATTTCCTATCTGATGAAAAAAGACCTTTTGGGTAGCATTGGCTATGGAAAAGGTATCGCTTTGGGCTTGGTAATCAGCGCCATCGGAAGTTTGATGTTCATCCCCGCCGCCGATACCGCCTCTTTCCCCATGCTATTGAGCGGATTGATTGTGGTTGGACTCGGATTTTCCTTACAACAAACAGCAGCAAACCCCTTGGCCATTGCTTTGGGAAGTCGCGACACCGGTTCACAGCGATTGAGTATGGCTGGCGGCGTCAATAATTTCGGTACCACCATCGGCCCGCTTTTGGTCACCTTTGCGATTTTTGGCGCCATGGGCTCCGAATCCAGTGCTGAATTGGATGTTTCTGCCGTAAAAATCCCTTACCTCGTTTTGGGCGCCTTGTTTTTGATTTTCGCGATTGTGTTTTATCGTTTAAAAGTGGACGTAGAAGCACCAGGCGAAAGCGCGGCAGACGAAATCAACGACGGTAAAAGTGTCCTCAGCTACAAACAAGTTTGGATGGGTATGATCGCCATTTTCTTGTATGTGGGCGTGGAAGTGAGCACCGCCGGGAACCTCAGCGAATACCTAAAAACCAACCTCAACATTGCCACCCGCGACGCTGCGCCATTTATTTCGTTGTTTTGGGCCAGTTTGATGATCGGTCGATGGACCAGTTCTGCCGGTTCTTTCAATGTGAGCGATACGATGAAAAAAGTGCTTCGCTTTTTATTGCCTTTGGCCGCATTTGGCGTCTACTTGGCGGTGAATACAAAAGCCGGTTACGATGTTTCAAAATTCTATCCTTACATCGGAATGATAGCCATCTTAGTAATCGTGGATTATTTAAGCAAAGGAAACCCAGCAAAACAGTTACTCATTTACAGCCTCTGTGGCATCACCGCCCTGGTTGTTGGCATATTTAGTGGTGGAATGACAGCCGCAATGGCATTCGTAAGCGTAGGCCTATTCTGCTCCACTCTCTGGCCCTGTATCTTTACATTAGCCATCACCGGACTCGGCAGCAAGATGTCGAAAGGTTCCAACTTCCTCATCATGATGATCATGGGCGGCGGATTCGTAAGCGTCCTTCAAGGGAAATTATCATCGCCCGAATTACTAGGCATTTTGAACAGCTATTGGGTTGGTGTTGTGTGCTTTGCCTACTTGGCATTCTATGCAATTACAATGACAAATCACTTCAAGAAACAGGGAATTGAAATCGGTCCAGCAGCTGGCGGACATTAAATTTCAATTCTCTTTGGGGAAATCCTGAATTTTTCTTATTTTTGCAGCCCGTTAGGCAGAAAACTCTTCGGATTTTGAAGCCCTACATGTTGGTATCGTAGCTCAGTTGGTAGAG
>CAJBVU010000106.1 GCA_903959115.1 uncultured Bacteroidota bacterium | reverse complement strand
TCTTGGAAAGCTTTACGTCTACAAATGGACCTTTTTTAATGGATCTTGCCATGATTTCGCTTATCTATTACTTATTGCGGATTGATTTTCTTTTCTCGATGATCAAGCTACTGCTACCTTTCTTCGGCGCACGTGTCTTCTGACCTTGAGAGTAAATGAGATTCCTTGAACGAGGCTGACCTCCCTTGTTGCGGCCTTCACCACCACCCATCGGGTGATCTACTGGGTTCATTGCAGAAGGACGTACGCGAGGACGCATACCCATCCAACGTGAACGACCGGCCTTACCTTTACGTTCCTGATTGTGCTCATGGTTTCCTACCGTTCCAATGACAGCAAGACATGCAGCCAATATCAAACGACTTTCACCTGAAGGCAACTTAATTGAAGCATACTTACCATCACGAGCCATCAATTGGGCGTAGGTACCAGCACTGCGACAAATTTTAGCACCCTGACCTGGATTCATTTCGATATTGTGAATCAAAGTTCCCAATGGAATTTCAGCCAATGGCACTGCATTTCCAATCTCTGGAGATACGCCTGGACCCTGTTCCACTTTCTGACCCACCTTCAATCCCGCAGGAGCAATGATGTATCTCTTCTCTTCACCGAACTGAACCAAAGCAATAAATGCACTGCGATTTGGATCGTATTCTACTGTCATTACCTCACCAACTACTCCAAAGTTATTACGCTTGAAGTCGATGATACGATAGCGACGTTTGTGACCACCCCCGATATAACGAGAGGTGATTTTTCCTTGATTATTCCGTCCACCGGATTTGCTCAATGATACCAACAAACTCTTCTCAGGCTTGCTAGCAGTGATTTCAGCAAACGCATTGGCAACTCTAAAGCGTTGACCAGGCGTGGTGGGATTTAAACGACGTACTGCCATGATTAGATGTTTTCGTAAAAGTCTATGTTAAATCCTTCTTTTAATGTGACAATGGCCTTCTTATACTTTGCAGTATAACCGGAGATTTGGCCTGTGCGTCTGTTACGACGCGACTTCCCCCGTTGGATCATGGTGTTTACTGATGCAACTTCCACTCCATAGAATTCTTCAATGGCTTTCTTAATTTCATCCTTGTTTGACTTTGGGTCAACGATGAAACCATACTGACCACGCTTATCCATGATAGCGGTCATTTTCTCAGTAATCAACGGCTTCTTAAGTATCATTTTGTATTTGCCTCCTGAATCTTGGCGATTGAACTTTCGGTTAAAATTAATTGACCCGCTTTCATCACTTCGTATGTGTTCATATCTGAAGCACGCATTACTGTGTTTCCTTCAATATTACGACCACTCAAAACGATGTTCTTCTGGATCTCAGACGTTACAAATAATGTACGACCAGTCACCTTCAAAGCTTTCAACATGTTAGCGAACTCAGATGTCTTTGGCGTAGCCATATCAAAATCTTCAACGATCATGATGTTGTTTGTCCTTGCCTTGTAAGAAAGGGCAGACAAACGAGCCAAACGCTTCAACTTTTTGTTCAACTTGAAAGAGTAATCACGTGGACGGGGACCGTGTATACGTGCACCACCTACGAAAATACCTGCTTTCAATGAACCGTGACGTGCACCTCCTGTACCCTTCTGACGGAAAATCTTCTTGGTAGAACGGTGAATCTCTTTTCTCTCTTTGGTTTTGTGTGTACCCTGACGCTGATTTGCCAAGAACTGCTTTACATCCAAATATATGGCGTGGTCATTTGGACTCAATCCAAATATAGACTCAGACAACGTTACCGTTCTTCCGGTCTCAGACCCTTGCTTGTTTAATACTTTAATTTCCATGATTAACGCTCAATTATTACTGTTGAACCATTGTAACCTGGAATCGCACCTTTAATGACGATTAGGTTCCTTTCTGAATCTATTTTCAACACTTCCAAGTTTTGGATTTTAACGCGATGTCCACCCGTTCTACCAGCCATGCGCATTCCTTTGAATACACGACCTGGGAATGAACAAGCTCCAATAGATCCCGGTGCACGCAAACGGTTGTGCTGACCGTGAGTTGCTTCACCCACACCCGCAAAACCATGACGTTTCACAACACCCTGAAAACCTTTTCCTTTGGCTTTTCCAACCACGCTAACAAACTCTCCCGCCTCAAACAAACTCACATCGATGATAGAGCCCAACTCTGGAGCCGATTCTACATCACGGAATTCCATTACAACACGCTTTGGTGTAGTGTTTGATTTAGTAAAGTGACCCTTCATTGCTGAAGAAGTATGCTTGTCTTTCTTTTCACCCCATGACAATTGAACAGCTTCGTAACCGTCCGAATCTTTTGTCTTTACCTGGGTAACTACGCATGGCCCAGCTTCAACAACAGTACAAGCCAAACGCTTGCCGCCTTCGTTAAAGATACTGGTCATACCCAATTTTTTTCCAATAATTCCATTCATAACTACTACCCTCCTTACAATTTGATTTCAACTTCAACACCACTAGGCAACTCAATCTTCATCAACGCATCAACAGTCTTTGTAGAACCGTTGAAAATATCGATCAAGCGTTGGTATGTACAGTATTGAAACTGCTCCCTAGCTTTTTTGTTTACGTGAGGTGAACGCAACACTGTAAAAATCCTTTTACGTGTTGGTAGCGGCACTGGCCCACTCACCACAACCCCAGTGGTCTTCACGGCCTTCACAATCTTCTCGGCAGATTTGTCGATAAGGTTGTGGTCGAAAGACTTGAGCTTAATTCTGATTTTTTGACTTACCATTTTGTAATTTATTAACTCGTAGCGTTAGCTTTTTTCAATACTTCATCTGCAATGCTCTTTGGAGTTTCAGCAAAGTGACTGAATTCCATAGTTGACGTTGCACGGCCAGAAGTGATTGTTCTCAATGTAGTTACATAGCCGAACATTTCACTCAATGGCACTTTTGCCTTTACAATTTGAGCACCTGCACGCTCGTCGATACCTTCTAATTGACCACGACGACGGTTCAAGTCACCCATAACATCACCACTGTTTTCGTGAGGAGTTACTACTTCTAACTTCATGATTGGCTCCAATAATACTGGATTACAACGACGGGCAGCTTCACGGAAACCACTACGCGCAGCAACTTCAAACGACAATGAATCTGAATCCACCGCGTGGAAGCTACCATCAAACAAACGCACTTTCATACGATCGATTGCATAGCCGGCCAACACACCATTCGACATGGCAGCTTTGAAACCTTTTTCTACTGAAGGAATGAATTCACGAGGGATAGAACCACCCACTACATCATTCACCCACTGAAGACCTTCACCCACAAATGAATCGTCGGCTGGACCAATAGTGAATTGGATATCCGCAAATTTACCACGACCACCGGTTTGTTTCTTGTATGTTTCACGGTGAGTGTAATCTGCAGTAATTGCTTCTTTATATGTTACTTGAGGCGCACCTTGGTTACAATCAACCTTAAATTCACGCTTCAAACGATCCAAAATAATTTCCAAGTGCAATTCACCCATACCACTGATGATGGTCTGACCAGTTTCTTGATCTGAATGTACACGGAATGTAGGATCTTCTTCAGCCAATTTCGACAACGCGTTGCCCAATTTGTCAGAATCTGCTTGCGTTTTTGGTTCGATTGCCAAACCAATTACTGGCTCAGGGAATACCATTGATTCCAAAACGATTGGATGGCCTTCAGCAACCAAAGTATCACCAGTTTTGATGTCCTTGAAACCTACTGCAGCACCAATGTCACCCGCTCCCAAATAATCGATAGGGTTTTGCTTGTTCGCATGCATTTGGAAGATACGTGAAATACGCTCTTTATTTCCAGTACGCATGTTCAACACATAAGAACCCGCATCCAATTTACCAGAATATGCACGCAAGAAACACAAACGTCCTACATAAGGATCGGTTGCAATCTTAAACGCCAACGCGGCAAAAGGCTCTTTATAATCAGGCTTACGGATCAACTCAGCACCTGTGTCTGGGTTTGTTCCGATTGCACCTCCTTTGTCGATAGGAGAAGGCATCAATTCCATCACCATATCCAACATCGTTTGTACACCCTTATTCTTAAACGCAGATCCACACATCATCGGAACAATTTTCATGTCGATAACGGCCGGACGCAATGCATTTAAAATTTCTCTTTCAGTAATTGAAGTTGGATCTTCGAAGAATTTCTCCATCAAAGTATCATCATATTCAGATACTGCTTCCAACAACTTCTCTCTCCACATTGTAGCCTCTTCAACCATGTCTGCAGGAATATCGATTGTCTCATAGGTCATCCCTTGATCTTTATCGTTCCAAATCATACCACGGAAGTTGATCAAATCTACAACTCCTTTAAAATTATCTTCAGCACCGATGGGCAACTGCAAAGGAATTGCGTTACTACCCAACATGGTTTTAACTTGTGTTACTACATTCAAGAAATCCGCACCGGCACGATCCATTTTGTTAACGAATCCGATACGTGCAACATTGTAGTTATTAGCCAAACGCCAGTTTGTCTCAGATTGAGGCTCAACACCATCAACTGAACTAAACAAGAATACCAAACCATCCAATACACGCAAAGAACGATTCACCTCTACGGTAAAATCTACGTGACCTGGAGTATCGATGATGTTGATATGGTAATTGTTGTCTAAGTATTTCCAGAAAACTGTTGTCGCCGCTGAAGTAATGGTGATACCACGCTCCTGCTCTTGAGCCATCCAGTCCATTGTAGCCGCTCCGTCGTGTACTTCACCAATCTTGTGGTTAACACCAGCATAGTAAAGGATACGCTCCGTAGTAGTTGTCTTACCCGCATCAATGTGGGCAGCAATACCAATGTTTCTTGTAAACGATAAATCGCGTGACATGCTCTTAAATTTCTTCTATTAAACTCTAAAGTGAGCGAAAGCTTTGTTGGCTTCAGCCATTTTGTGTGTATCTTCTTTTTTCTTCACAGCAGAACCTTCGTTGCGTGAAGCGGCCAAAATTTCACCAGCCAATTTCTCAGCCATTGACTTTTCGTTGCGCTTGCGAGCATATCCGATCATCCACTTCATTCCAACTGCCATACGACGGCGAGGTTGAACTTCTGTAGGGATCTGGAAGGTAGAACCACCAACACGACGTGCCTTAACTTCAACCATAGGCATTACGTTGTTCAACGCTTTGCGGAAGGTTTCAATACCTGGCTCCTCTGTGGCTTTGGCTTCTACCAAGTCCAATGCTGAGTAAAAAATGTTGTATGCCAATGATTTCTTACCATCATACATCATCCCGTTCACAAAACGAGTAACTACTACGTCGTTGAACTTAGGATCGGGTAACAATATGCGTTTTTTAGCGCGCGACTTTCTCATGACTGATTGTGATTATTTCTTAGCCTTTGGTTTCTTTGTGCCATATTTACTTCTGCGCTGGTTACGGCCTTCTACTCCGGCAGTATCCAATGCTCCACGTACGATGTGATAACGTACACCCGGCAAATCCTTCACCCTGCCGCCACGTACCAATACGATACTGTGTTCTTGCAAGTTATGGCCTTCACCTGGAATGTAGGCGTTCACTTCTTTTCCGTTCGACAAACGCACACGCGCTACTTTACGAAGAGCCGAGTTTGGCTTCTTTGGTGTAGTTGTGTATACGCGGGTACAAACACCTCTGCGCTGTGGACAAGAATCAAGCGCAGGCGACTTGCTCTTCCAAACAGTTTCCTGCCGTCCCTTTCTAATTAGCTGTTGAATTGTTGGCATATTTTTCCCAAAAAGGACGGCAAAATTACGCCTATTTTTTGTCAAAATCAATACCATATGAAAAAAATATGGCAGTGTTTTCAAAAGAAACCCAAATATCTGCCCATTTCCCGCAAAAATCAAGCCCGCAAAGCCAACAAACGCTAGAACTTCACCTTTTCTAGGCAACTTTGATATTTTTTTCTCCGTCTACCATTTTGGTACTATTTTTGACATCTTTCACCCAAATCAACAACTCATATGCAACTACGTTTTCTTCTCAGTTTTGTCATGGCATCACTCATTTCTGCAAATGCCCTAGCACAAACTGCCACCCCAAAACCCAAAGGTCCTGAAATCGTTTTTGACCACACCATTCACAATTTTGGCAAGATTGCTGAATCCATAAAATTCGCATCGCACAGATACCCCTTCACCAATACCGGAAATAAAACACTCTTCATCCAACAAGTACATACGTCCTGTGGATGTACTACCCCAGATTGGACCCGCGACTCTATCCCCCCAGGCGGCAAAGGATTCATCGAAGCCCGATACGAAACAACCAACCGCATTGGAGATTTCAAAAAGTCCATCAGTGTATACTCAAATGCAGTTACAGCACCGCTGGTGCACCTAGATATAGAAGGAGAAGTACTCAAAGAGGAAATCGACCCGAATGCAGCTCCCATCCCCGACATGGGACAAATGGCTTTCAGTGCTCCCTCCATTACCTTCAATCCTTTGTTCGATAATCAAATCGATTCGCAAACCATCCGCATCACCAACCAAACGCCTTACACCGCAAATTTCAATCCGACCATTTTGTGACCTC
>CAJBVU010000105.1 GCA_903959115.1 uncultured Bacteroidota bacterium | reverse complement strand
TCAGAAAAATCCTATCTTAGCGATTCCACCTGCATTAGTAGGTTGATGTCTAAGTGATATGTTACGACAACAGAAATTATCATCTCGTAAAGCCCCGACCCTCATAATTACTGTCGGCATTTTAATTACTTCGGGTTTCTTCTTAATTTCCGCTCAGCGAAACAAGGTTCAACAAAACAGCATCCAATCAAGCAACGTCCAATCAAACAACCCATCGAATCAATCTTCCTGGGCGATGCCAACCATCCTAACCACTGAAACCGTCACCCAGCACAGTGCATATAGCCTAGTGTACAACCACAAACACATGCAAGCCAAATGGGTAGCCTACAACTTAACCTATGGGAACACGGTTGGTGGCGCAGAACGCAGTAGTAAATTCTCTATTGACCCATCCATTTCTCCCCGAACCGCCGTCACTTCCGATTATACCAAAACTGGCTACGATCGCGGCCATTTGGCCCCAGCCGGCGATATGAAATTCTCCGCACAAGCCATGTCAGAATCATTTTACATGAGCAACGTTTCACCACAATTACCTGGTTTTAATCGTGGGATTTGGAAAAAACTCGAAGAGCAATTTAGATCTTGGGCACCTAGCTCCCACCCCGTTTTTGTGGTGACAGGCCCCGTGTTAACCGACCCCATAAGTTCTCATATAGGTCAAACCTGCCGCATTTCGGTACCCCAAAGATTTTACAAGGTCATGCTCGATACCGCTAGCCCCATGCGAGCCATCGCGTTTGTGATGTCCAATAATTCTTCAACGCAACCCCTGAGTTCTTTTGCCATGAGCATTGATGAGGCCGAACGAATTACCGGAATTGACTTCTTCCCAAAACTCAACGATATTCAAGAAGCCAAAATCGAGAAAACACTGCTCTTACAACAGTGGCGGTTTAATTAACCAATTATTTCATCAACTTGAACTTCTGAATCTCTCCGGTGGCAATATCCCGAGCAACCAATAAATAAAATCCTGTTGCTATCGCGGAAAAGTCCTGTTCCGATAGATTCTCGCCTTCGTATATCAATTCTCCCAACGCATTGCTCAAACGATAATGTCTGGGGACATTTGGCAACACCGACAATCCCTTTTCAAATGGGTTGGGCTGCACCTGCCAACGACCCTCGGGTAAAATAGGTTCTTTCACCCCCGCACCGGTCAAGTCGCAGAATCGATTGATGCCAACCAACTTCGACATCTCATCGCACAAATAAGCGTAATGCTGCTTATCAGTTGCGCTCAACGTCCCCGGCAATAAATCCTTCGCCTCTTGAGGATCCAAGGTAAGGTTATAGAACTTCTGCGTTCCGTTATCAAAATCCAACAATTTGTAATCCGAATCCCGCATCGCCTTGCCGTCGCCCGTAGCTGGCGTATTTTTGAAAATCTCCGTAAACGTCCAATCTCTGACCTTATTGCTCTGATTCTTGATAATGGGCATCAAACTTTTTGAATCCACCGGCTTGGAAGCAGAAATCTGCGACGACCAATTACTGACCTTCATCAATTCCAAAATCGTGGCAAACAAATCCTGGGTATTCACGATGGCGGTTGTTGAACGATTGGGTGCCACCACCGTAGGTCCGGAGATAATCAGAGGCACCGAAACGCCGTCGTTGTAAACGCTCCCTTTGGCCGACCCGCTTTGCGCCACTGCCGGATCATCGCCATTGTCGCCAATGAAAATAATATCCGTATTGTCCCACAAATTGTACTTCTGCAATGTATCAAACAGCCGACCCAACTCATGGTCCATGGCTTCTACCATTGCCTTGAAATACAACACTTTGTTGGCAGTAATATCCGCTGCAGTTCCCGTTAGCGAGGTGTAACTATGCAATCCCGCCGGAGGCAAATGGTAAGGCGTATGCGGGGCATTGAAGGCCAACCACAGAAAAAATGGCTTGTCTTTTTGCGTTTTTATCCATGCTGCGGCTTCATTCACTTGTTCTGTGGTCGCATAATTGGTACTCGTGGCTCCCACGCCGTTGATGATATGCATGTAACTCGAATAATTGGGAAGCGTCCCCACAAAATTCCCGGCGAACAAATCGTAACCCATGGCATTAGGGAATTTCCAATTTGTTTTGGGGCTAGCCGCCTGTAAATGCCATTTTCCAATGTTCGCGGTGCCGATATTTGCATTGCTGCGCTTCAATATACGAGGAATCGTTAACTCACCCGTGTCCAACTCCGCTTCTCCCAATCCGCCGATGGCATCCCCTACGCCAGTCCTGAAACTATAACGTCCGGTAATAATCCCTGACCTGGTGGGGGAACACAAGGGGTTCGACCAAAGATTTTCGAAATGTACGCCTCGCGCCAAAAGTCTCCGAACATTGGGCATTTTTACCGTATCCAAATGATAGGCGCTAAAGCCGCAAAAATCACTGCCCAAATCATCGGCAATCACCAAAATTACGTTACGCGCCGATTGTGCTTGGGTTTGTTGGACGCTCACAATCTGACAAATTGCGATGACAGCCCAGAGTCCTAATTTCTTATGCATTTCTTTGACGTCCCTTAGACGACATTTTTTTGAATCACCTCGGTTTACTAGACAATTCAAAGACGACAAATTTCGCGCATCGTTTAATTCTTTCGAATATGAATGAAACAGCCAATGCTAGAGGTATGAGCGACTTTTACTTTTTTGTGCTTTAATACAGCCCTTACAGCGTCTTCCACGTACTTGTGTTTCACCGCCGATGGGTCCGCTCCGTTATCGTCGATGCTGCCCGAATAAACAATTTTCCACCCCTCTTCCGAGCGCGCAAGTAAAAATGCATGCGGTGTTTTTTGCGCCCCAAAATCTTGAACCACCGTTTGCTCTGCATCAAACAAATACGGAAAAACAAACCCTTGCTGCTGGGCTACTTTCTGCATCTCTGCAAACCCATCCTCCTCAAACAACACAGTATCGGTGCTACTGATTGCTAACAACGGAATCCCTTTGGCAGCATATTTTCGATGCAATTCGTTCATTCGCTCGGGGTATAACTTGGCAAATGGACAGTGATTGCAGGTAAAAACGACAATCATTCCCTTGGCTTCAGGATAGGTTGACATACCCACAAATTCACCCGAAACGCTCTTTAAAGAAAATGGCTGAACGATATGAAACTGTTTATTGATTACTGAATCTGATGCAGATCTTATCTGAGACAAACCCAGCACCCAAAAATTTAAGGCAATAACAACACCAATTATACGCCGATACCCCATGTGACTTCGTTTACCCAATACCCTTTCCCATCGATCCACCAAAGTTGAAACGTCAAAACATACTTTAACTTTTTATATTTCACCGTATAATCATATTTGGTGATCCCGTCGCCCGCCACACTCAGCGTAACCTTTGGCCGCGGAACCACTTCCGCCATTTTAAAATTCACCTTACTCCGCTTCATCATGAGTTGTGTTTTCAACAGCGATTTTTTAAAATGAAACTGATAGGTGAGCCAATTCCCCTCAACCACTTTTAAAAATGTGGTGGTATCGTGGGTTCGCCATTGGTCGATAAAAATCTGCTTGGGCAAATACCCATTCCCCATCGAGGGTCGTTTCATGAGCAACCAAAAAATCAAAGTATCCAGCGCCTGCTCTTTGGTATCGAAAGCAAAAACTACAGCACTGGAATCTCGTTTGGTATGAAACAAGTCCCCCACCGCATTGGAAACTTCCGACCCCATTTTTTTCAAAATCGAGGTATCTTGGTTGATGCGATGCGATGCGCCAGCACTATCCGTTTGGGCATAATTCGGAAGAATCGTCACAATTGTGATGAGAATTAGCATTCCGAGACGACCTTTGAAAAACGATTTCATCGTATAGTAACAAAGTTAAGGAAGCCTACGCAAAAATGACCCAATCGCCGCCATCAAACCACAATTCATTGCAAAACGAGCCCAACGCACTCATCCACGCCAGCAGCCCTTACCTGCTCCAGCACGCCTACAATCCGGTGGCTTGGGAGGAATGGAGCGACCTCACTTGGCAGAGGGCCAAGTCAGAAAATAAATTGGTTTTGGTGAGCATTGGCTACAGCACCTGCCATTGGTGTCATGTGATGGAACACGAGAGTTTTGAAGACTTCGAAACCGCCGAAATCATGAATCACCATTTGATTAGCATTAAGGTGGATCGGGAGGAAAGGCCAGACATCGACATGGTTTATATGGATGCATGTCAGCTCATGACAGGCCGCGGGGGTTGGCCCTTGAACGCCATTTGTCTTCCCAACGGGCAGCCGATTTATGCGGGGACATACTTCCCAAAAGCACAGTGGCAACAGATCATCGAGCAATTGGCGAAGGTGTATCGGGAGGAACCGGACAAGGCCCATGATTACGCGGGTAAGATTCAGCAGAAGTTGGATGCGCTGAACCGATGGGATTCGGAGAGTTCGGACCCTTTGCATCGCGCCCAACTGCTGGAACAATTCACAACACTGGCCGAGAACTTGGACTGGGTGGATGGCGGACCCAATCGCGCGCCCAAATTCCCATTGCCAGGTCAGTACGAATACATCTTGGATTACCACCTGCTCACCGACGATGAAAGTGCCAAGGATTTCCTGCATTTGAGCCTAATTAAAATGAGCAATGGCGGCATTTACGATACGATTCGTGGCGGTTTTTGTCGATATAGCACAGACGCCCAATGGTTTGCACCGCATTTTGAGAAGATGCTGTACGACAATGCGCAGTTGATTTCCTTGTATGCCAGGGCCTTTGCATGGAGTGATGCGCCGTTGTACAAACAAATTGCAGAGGAGTGTATTCATTTTTGCGAGGAGGAACTTGGGTTGAAGGGTGGCCATGCGGTGGAGGGTGGTCCCGAGCGGAGCGAGGGGCACAATCATACCCACGCCGGTTACGGAAGCGCCCTGGATGCGGATTCAGAAGGCATGGAAGGCAAGTTTTACGTCTTTACCCGCGAAGAACTCCTCACCATTCTCAGCGAGGAGGAATTCGCCCTAGCCGAAATCCAATTCAACATCCAAAAAGATGGCAATTGGGAACATGGCTATAACATCCTGCATCAACCCTTAGCCCCATTGCAAGTACTCGAAAAATCCGGACTCACCGCCGCCGAGTATCATCCAAGACTGCTCAGCATCAAACAAAAAATCAAACGATACCAAGACAGCCGGATTCGTCCGAGCTTCGACGATAAAGCGATCTGCAGCTGGAATGCCCTGTACCTAAAAGCCTTGGCCGATGCCGCTCTTTTCCTGCAAAACACAAATTATGGCGAGAAAGCAACAGCACTGGCCGATTGGATGTGGTCTACATTCTGGCAGAACAACGAACTCCTGCGCATCCATCGAAATGGCATCACCAAAATCTCTGGCTTCCTCGAGGATTACGCCTGTTTCTGCGAAGGATTGCTGTCCGCCTACACCATCACTAAAAACCAAGACTACCTGACAAAAGCGGGAATCCTTATCCAGAAATCCATCGAGCTATTTTACAATTCCCAAACCCAGCAATTGGCCTTTACACCCGACAACGGCGAGGCGCTGATTGTGAGAAAAAGCGATTTAAACGACGATGTGATTGCTTCGCCCAATTCCGTGCTGGCCCACTGCCTGTTCCAAGTGGGGACAATGACATCAAATCTGGAATATATTGAACTGTCGAAAACCCTGCTCAATCAGGTCACCAAGTCAATGATTCAAAACCCCGGCTGGTATTTCAATTGGTCGAAACTCGCGCAAGCCATCACCCTCGGCGGCTGCCACATCAAATTGGAAAACAAAGCCAACAACCCAAAGGGAGAATGGACATCGGCCGAAACGCTAGAAATTGTAAAGCACTTGCCCAGTTGGGCAACCATCGAATTTAAAAATGAGGCGCAGAAAAAGCAAATCGAGGTATGCGCAAATCAGACCTGCTTTGCACCAGTGGAGCACATTCAGCAAGCCCTAGAAATCGCGCTGGACAATTGTAGTTTGCAATGAAAATTGATGCACTGAATTGCAGCAACCCAAATTAGAATCACTGAACAATCAATCGAGAAACACCCTCGCCTTGGGGAGTTTTTATGCGAACAAGGTATGTTCCAGCCGACATTCCCGTTAAATCAATGGTGGATTCTGAACCGTTGTTTTTTACAACACGACCCATCAGATCCAAAACGGTAACGGAATAAATGTTGGCTTCAATTTGAATGTGCACCTGACCCGCTGCAGGATTGGGATATAACACAAATGGAACTGCCTGATTTATACTCTGCGTTGAGGCACGTACATTCCAAACTTTTTGCTCTATGGCAGAGATGATCGCTGACCCAAAATTTCCATTATTCACCGTCTCACTGATCCCCGCGCTCCAATCGTCCGCCGCAAAACCCACCACACTATAATCTGCCGGTTTGTATCGGGCTTTCACCGCGCCATAAGGACCAAAATCCGCCGCATTGGGTATGCCCAAACTCAAAATCGTATCCGGAACCGTTAACGTAAAATCATAGGAAACGGTAGACCCCGAAGGAATGACTTCATCTGCCACGCCAAATCCATTCTTACCGTGTTTTCCGCCGGCCACATTCCAAATCACATTGTCGTGATGATAGCCCGACAACGTCTTGTTCTTTTGAAAAAATATCGAATGCGAATCCAACGTCGCAGTGACATCCACTCGTTGGTCCCACCCAGAACCCAATCCCCGCACATCCCTTTCCTTCAACATCACCCCTAATCGCAAAGTGGATTTGGCATGGTAATCCGCCATCGTTGCGGTAAGCTTACCCGTGATTTTACCGGTGGCTTGATTGAATTGCATCGACTCAAATTTCATGTTTACTAATTGGTAATTGACTTTGGCTTGAACGCCAATCTGCTTGGCCAAAACAGCGGGCTTCACCCCTTGTGCAATGGGATTGTATTCGCGATTTATGATCAAAAACGGCAATGAATCATACGTTCCCGGTGCAAGCGGATTGTTCATATAATCGTTCACGTGATGCTCCACGATAATATTAAATGAATTCTCATTCAACTTCATCGAATCGATATAATTGCGTAAAATCGGACAAGTTGGGCACCAGGTTGCCGTATAAAACTCAATCAACAAGGGTCCCTTTGTGATTTCGTATTGATTCTGAGCGATGTATTTGAAAATCGTGGTGCAAGTATCGTTGGAAGGATTTTCATCCGCCCCACCCGAGTTCAAGCCCGTCCACGCCCTGATTTTGATATAATCGCCAGCCGCTGTATTTCTCAAAATTGAAGGCACCAACAAACCTGTGCGATAATCTTGAGCGCTCAATGCATTCAAATCGTATTTGAGCGGTGTTTCATTGTTGATTTGTACATAAATCGCGTGATTGTCGGTCCCGGCAACATCGCCATGAAACGTATACACCAACGCCAATGGTAAATAAGAACTGCTACCTGCCTTCACGTAAAATGTGCCGTTTCGGTGGATGTTGAAGCCTTGAGATAAAGACGCATCGGTGGACTTCACCTTGCCAGGAGCGAAAGTATAAAACGAATTGTTCGTGAACTTTTTGTC
>CAJBVU010000104.1 GCA_903959115.1 uncultured Bacteroidota bacterium | reverse complement strand
TTCTGGCGCAAATGGCATATCTCCCTCAGCAGTTGGCTCAAAGACTACATCTATATTCCACTAGGCGGAAATAGAAAAGGCGAATTCAACACCTACCTATTTCTGTTAATCACTATGTTGGTAGGCGGATTTTGGCACGGCGCCGATTGGAGATTTGTCTTCTGGGGACTAGCCCATGGTTTGGCCTTGGCATTCCATAAAGCTTGGAGACAATTGTTCCCCAAAGAAAATAACAGCCACTGGGCAAGAATCGCAAGCACCGCTATCACCTTCCACTTTGTCGCTTTTTGTTGGATATTTTTCAGAGCCACTTCCTTTGGCTCAGCATTTGCAAGTATCGAACAAATTGTATTTCACACCAAATGGCAAGATTTTACTGGATTTTGGGTTTCACGCAGCGAAATGGGCATACTCCTATTCATAGCGGCCGTCATTGCATTCTTCCCGCCAAAAATCAAGGAAAAGCTATTTCAAGAAATTCAAATTCTACCCACGTTTACATGGATACTCTGGATGACAATTGCCCTGCAGATCATCATTCAGTTCAAAGACGACGTAGTACAACCCTTCATTTACTTCCAATTCTAACCATGAGAATTGCATCGATTATTTTTTATTGCTCCATTTTTTGGATTCATCCCCTCCTTTCTCAATCTCATAGTGGTACGGACACCACCCATGTAAAAATCGGTCCGCAAGATAGTTCTGTTATTTGCCTACCCTGCAATGCGTTGCAAGAATCGCCAAAGTTAAAAATTGCGTTACAAAAATTGCATAATGTTTGGTTAAACAACCCCTCACTGATAAATTCGGAGCCTCCAAAATCGAAATACCCGCCCGTTCGCTCCGCTCCGGGCGGCCCCGGCCGTCAAAATCCTGCCGGCGCAGCATCAACCGACACCCTCTTTACCATCATTCAAATCGGAGATAGCCACATCCAAGGCGATTATTTTAGTGGCGAAATCCGCAAACAACTCCAAGGATTCTATGGCAATGCCGGACAAGGCATCCTCTTTCCCTATGCCCTTGCCAAAAGCTATGGCCCACGAGGAACCGTTGCAAAACCCGTTGGCATTTGGACAGGTATCAAAACAATGACAGGCGGACTCAAAGCACCCCTAGGAGCCATTGGCTACGGAGCAACCACCCTTAGTGCCGCAAGCAGCCTTAGCTTAGAATTTAATGATAAATTTAACGAACCCCAATTTCAAAAAATCAATATCTGGCATTCCGCCGATTCACAGTCCTATTCTCCTACCCTTGCCAACCCATTCCAATGGACAGGCAGTCAGTTTTACCCCTCTGGCTGGGGAATCAGTTCTTATCAATCCGCAGCACCCACCAGTCAGTTTCAACTTACCCTGTCTAAAATCAGCGCGAGCCAAAATCACTTTGGATTCTATGGATTTGAACTCGTACCCCACAAAAGACGTGGCGTTGTCTACCATCACTTTGGCGTTGTGGGGGCTCAATTCACGCATCTAATCGACAGGGCGCCTTGGACAATCGAACAACTTCAGCACTTAAAACCGGATATCATTATCTTCTCCTTTGGCACGAATGAGGCCTATAATGGCAAACTCGATACCCTAGCCTACATGCAACAAGTGCAAGCTTTCCTTCACAAACTGAGCATCGCCTGTCCCCAAACTGCAATCATCTTAACCACCGCTCCCGATACCCGAAGTCGCAATCGTATCCCTCCGATGCAACGACCAATCAACAATCAACTCAAAACCATAGCGGCACGCGAAAAACTCACAGTCTACGATCTGAATGCAGCCATGGGCGGATGGGGTTCGCTCCACACTTGGTACAATCACAAGCTCACGATTTCCGATAAATTGCATTTTAACGCGGCCGGATATGCCTTACAAGGTCAACTTTTCACCCTTTCGTTGATGCAGGCCTACAACAAGGTCAATTTTCGCGATACCCTTGATATTACTGAGCTAAGCAACACCGTACATACTAGTATGAAGGCACTTGTTAGGGATTTCAATGCCCAAACGATGGGCGATTCTTTACGATTCGATTCAATTGCCGATGTAAATAGTAACACAAGCCTCCCGGCTAACTCAACAATCAGCCAATCCAACACTAAAGACAGTGGGAACGGCACCAACAGAATCCCAACAACCGTATCTAACCGCCGTGAAGTATCCCGAATTGGCGGGAGCAACGGAGTAAATCCAGCCGTGCGCCAAGCACCGAATCGACCAACGAATCCCACATCGGGCTCTTCAAATCCGCCAGCAAGAACGTCAAGCCCCGGAAATGAAAAAATTCACGTCGTGAAAAACGGTGAAAACCTATACCGCATTGGACAGATCTATCATGTGAGTCATGAGGCCATCGCCAAACGAAACCACCTGAAAAATCCTACGGCCATTAGGCCCGGTCAAAAATTGGTGATTCCCAAATCATAATTGAATAATTTGTCAATCACGAACAAATCTTCATAATACCTAAATCAAAAAAAAAGTGAGGGGGGCCTGCGGCCCCCCTCACTTCATAAAAAATTTTAATCCCTCTATTAATGAGCCACTTGCAAGCC
>CAJBVU010000103.1 GCA_903959115.1 uncultured Bacteroidota bacterium | reverse complement strand
AGGCTGATTGCCGTCAGATTCTCCGTTCAGCCCATTTGGAGGAGAAACTGCAGATACGTTAGCGGCATCATCTTCAGTTACTTCAGAATCGTTTTTTGCTTGCAGCTCCTTTTGACGTTTAAAGGCTTCAAAACCAGACAACTTACCCTTCTCCGTATTGATCTGAATTGCAGGCTTGGCAATAGGTTTTGGAATGGATTGTTCCGGAATTGCCTCGACTACCTTTTGCCCTAATTCTACCGTAACTACTTCAATTACAGCCACTTTCTCAATAATCTTAGGCGGGGCTGGCTTCACTTTCTCTTCTACGATGCTCGGTGCATTTTTAAACGAAGAGGGCTTATTCGGTTCCGAATTACTCAGTTTTTTTTTTACTTCCTCAAGGGAAGGGATATTTTGGATGAACGATTGCAGATGTCCTAGCTTCATCAATAGCAATTCAACGAGTAATCTCGGATTGCGCGATGATTTATACTTCTCCTCCGCCTCAGAAACTAAACTCAATCCGTTTAATACAAAAGCAAAGCTAAAATGCTGCGATTGTTCAATATACTTCGCCCTGAACGAATCAGACACATCCAACAATGAATGGGTTTTTGTCTCTCTACTTACCGCCAAATTTCTAAAGTGCGATGCCAAACCTCCCAAAAAAGTAGATCCATCAAACCCTTTTTTCACAATGGCATCATAGGCCATTAAAGCATCGGATATCTGCGATTGAAATAACATGGACGATACATTAAAGAATGTATCTAAATCCAAAACACTCAATATATCTACCGCTGAATCGTATGTAATTTGTCCACCACCAAAACTCACCAACTGATCAAACATGGAAAGTGCATCCCTAAGTCCACCATCCGCTTTGCGAGCAATTAAATGCAACGCATCCAATTCCGCATTGATGTTTTCTTTCTTCGCAATACCCTCCAAATGTGAAACCATGTCCTTGGTTTCGATGCGATTGAAGTTGAAAACCTGGCATCGACTTAAAATCGTAGGCAGAATTTTGTGTTTCTCGGTAGTTGCAAGAATGAAGATGGCATAGGCAGGAGGTTCTTCCAATGTTTTCAGGAAGGCATTGAAAGCCTGGGTCGACAGCATATGAACCTCATCGATGATATACACCTTGTATTTACCCACTTGAGGCGGGATTCTTACTTGGTCTATCAAATGACGGATATCCTCCACAGAGTTATTGCTCGCGGCGTCGAGTTCGAAAATATTAAACGCGTAATCTTGATTTGGATCGCCCCCATCTTGGGCGTTAATCACTTTGGCCAAAATCCGAGCGCAAGTTGTCTTTCCAACGCCCCGAGGACCAGTAAACAAAAAGGCCTGAGCCAATTTATTGTTGTTGATTTCATGCATCAACGTCTCCGCCACTTGGTGCTGACCTACCACATCTTCAAAGGTGGTTGGACGATACTTTCTAGCCGAAACAACAAACTGATCCATTGTTGCAAAGTAACCCCAATCAAGCCATGTTGCCAAACTTGTTGACCCACAAAAAACCCACAAATTCTCAAAGGATTGTGTAAATTGCGAGTCAATTACAGAACATGAATATTGGAGACAATTTAAAGCATTTCGAACTAAAAAACACTAGCGGTCAGTCGATTAGCACATACCATTTATCGGACAAAAGTGCATTACTTATCGTAGTAACTTGTAATCACTGCCCTACTGCCCTAGCCTATTGGCCAAGAATCGTATCGTTGGCGAAGCAATATGAAGAAGACAACATAGGCGTATTGGCCATCAACGGCAATGATGCAAGTCAAAAACCGATGGACAGTTTTGCTGAAATGAAGCGATTGGTATCTCAATATGGAGTTCCATTTCCTTATTTGCACGACGAATCACAAGAAATCCTAAAACAATTGGGTGCGGAAAGAACACCTGAGGTTTTTTTATTCAATGCCCGCAGAGAGTTGGTTTACAAAGGCGCCATTGATGATTCTTGGGAAAACGAAGCTGCCGTAATGCGTGTATATCTTGAAGATGCGATTGAGTTCGCGTTGGATGGACTGGAGATCGACTACCCTGAGATACCTGCGGTAGGATGTTCCATCAAATGGAAATCGTAATATGAGTCCGCGCGTTGCTCTTATCACTGGCGCTTCTTCCGGTATTGGAAGGGCTTTGGCAGTTGAGGCGGTAAAGCGCGGTTTTTCTGTGGGATTGATGGCGCGGTCGGCAGAAGCATTGGCTGAAACAGCTAATTTATGCTCAAATCAAATCAAACATTCTGAAAGTACCGACATTCTAAAGGTCTTTACTTTCATTGGCGATGTCTGTCTTGAAAATGACTGTATAAACTTCATAGAGCAAAGCCTTCTAAATCTTAATAGAATCGATGTACTGATCAACAATGCAGGTATTTCGATGCGCGGCATTTTTGTCGATACGGAGTTATCTGTACTGAAACGACTGATGGACACCAATTTTTGGGGTACTGTTTATTGCACGAAGTATGCCCTACCACAACTTTTACAAAATAAGGGATCAGTTATTGGCATTTCTTCAATCGCTGGTTTCAAGGGACTGCCCGCAAGAACCGGCTATAGTGCCAGTAAGTTTGCGATGCAAGGATTCTTGGAGAGTTTGCGATGCGAGAACCTCGAAACCGGTCTTAATGTATTAATCGCTTGTCCGGGATATACCGAAAGTAACATCAGAAAGGCTGCCTTAGATCAAAATGGCTCTCAGCAGAATGATTCTCCATTGAACGAAGTCAAATTAATGTCGGCCGAGGCGGTAGCCGAGGCCATCTGGAACGCCATTGCAAAAAAACGCAGCTACCTTATCCTTACGCTTCAAGGTAAAATGGCTGTTTTCATCAACAAATGGTTTCCAAAATTGGCGGATCGACTCACCTATAACGTGATCAAAAAGGAGCCCAATTCCCCATTTAAATAATTTATTACACTCAAAAACAAAGGGGCCTAATTGTCTTTCTCGGCAATCATCGAGATCAACTACAACGATTTGATTATTTGTCGCGCAACAAAAAAACCGTACCCGATTGGTTAATTATGTTTCTGGTATTTTTTACACCCGTAACAATGTATATGTATTGCCCCTCCATCGCCGGCTCCCCTTTTGAATCAGTACCATCCCAGTAATATTGATTTGGTCGCGACTCAAAAATCTTCTCCCCCCATCGATTAAATACCATCAATTTATAATTTTCGATCAATTCTGCATTGTAAGGTCCAAAAACATTGTTCCCTCCTTTTCCATCTGGCGTAAAAGCATTGGGATAATAGATGTTGTTACTTGCAGCGATCATTTTTGAAAATTCCAAAGAGTCGATACAGCCTTTGTCCGAAATAACCCGGAGTTTGAAACGTTGTTGACCCAAATCTTTAATTGTCACGATGCCAGGCCCACTTCCTGAAGCGATTTTTTGTCCATTTTGGAACCAATCGACATTATATCCTAGTGTTCCAGTATAAGAGTACGTCCATCTAGTCGCGCCCGCAAGGTCATCGAGGTACCAAAAATCGTAATTCAACTTCGGATTGGGGTAAATGGTGACAACGGCATCGTCAGTATCCGAACATCCGTAATAATTTTCAAGTATTAATTGAAGTTTGTATTGTCCATTTCTTGACACCGAATATATTGGGGAATTCCACTTAATTGAATCTGTGTTATTGAACAACCACCGGTGTTTCAATCCGTTTACCGTCGTAGGTTTATCGTAATATCTGGCAGAAAAATACTGATTTTCACAAACTTGGGTATCGTATACAACCACCACGGGTGATTCA
The DNA here is from genome assembly GCA_903959115.1 of uncultured Bacteroidota bacterium. Taxonomy (GTDB): domain Bacteria; phylum Bacteroidota; class Bacteroidia; order NS11-12g; family UBA955; genus UBA955. Next base: position 587 of record CAJBVU010000103.1, on the reverse strand, counting down.
TACACTTCTAAATCCAAGGCCGCGGAATCCAAGCATCCCCAAGGATTCGAAACGTATAATTCCGCTCGATAGGTCCCAGGTGCAGCGAATTTTACCCCCTTTACCAATTGAGTAGTAGCTGCAGGATTCTGAGGCAACTTCCATTTGTATTGATTTTGGGAATTACCCAAGCAATTTGCTGATAGATTGAACGAATGGCCAACAAAACACTGGTCGGAATCGTTGAACCCCATGCTTACTTTACCCAAAGTGGCGACATATACATTTGCCGTATCAGAGCCCTGACAGCCGTTATTATCTTCTACATAGAGGGTGAGAAGGAGTTTCCCTGTGTCTGACAGATACCAAACAGGGTTAGACGTAGTACCTTGATTACTTCCACAGCGCCAAGTATAGCGATTAATGACAGCGCTAGAGTTGATCTTAACATAGGGTTTGAATCGCATACCCTTGCACATAGCGGTGTCGGTTAAAACAACCCCTGGTTTCGCAGAAACCTTAACCGGAAACTGAATGGAATCACCGCAGGGGGAGATATAACTTACCGTATAATCACCGAAAGGCAGATTTTTGGGCAACAATGCATT
>CAJBVU010000102.1 GCA_903959115.1 uncultured Bacteroidota bacterium | reverse complement strand
GCTTTCTTTATTTTTGTAGGAAACAAATATGATGTCGTTTTGGTAATTCAACCAAGGCCATACAATGAGCATTCATAATTGATGCAATAGGATGGATGTTATTTAGTACGCAAAACGAACCAAAAAACGCAATGGCAAATCAAAATTTATTTCACAGCGACACTATTGTTGCACGTGCCACGGCGGCTGGGGTGGGAGCCATTGCAGTGGTTCGGGTTTCGGGGCCGGCCGCGTTAACGCTTACGGATGAATTGCTGAAAACACTTATCAGCGACAAACCTACCCATACGGCACATTTGCGCACGATATATGATTCGGAGGGTGTGATTGATGAGGCGTTGATTACTGTGTTCAAGGGGAGTAAAAGTTATACGGGAGAGGACACGGTGGAGGTTTCGGTGCACGGCAGTGAATACATCGTTTCGCGGTTGTTACGTGCCTATATGTATTGTGGAGCTAGATTGGCGGAGCCGGGGGAATTTACTCAAAGGGCTTTTTTGAATGGCAAACTAGATTTGGCGCAGGCGGAGGCCGTGGCCGACTTGATTGCGTCTGAGCATCGCATCGCCCATGATTTGGCCTTAAAACAGCTAAAAGGGGGCTTTTCGAAGGACATAGCCGCACTAAGGGATAGGCTTTTGCACTTTACCAGTTTGGTGGAGTTGGAATTGGATTTTGCGGAGGAGGATGTGGAGTTTGCATCGCGCAGTGAATTGAAATTATTGGTGGAGCATATTCAAGCCGAGGTAGTATCGCTTCGCGATTCGTTTGCCTTGGGTAATGTGATCAAAAAGGGTTTGGCATTGGTATTGGCGGGCCGACCGAATGCGGGGAAGAGTACGTTGTTTAATGCGATGTTGAACGAGGACCGGGCGATTGTGAGTGAGATTGCGGGAACCACTAGGGACGCCATTGAGGCGCAATTGAATTTTGAGGGTTTTATGTTGCGGTTGATTGATACGGCTGGGATTCGGGAGGCAACGGATGTGATAGAGCAGGAGGGCATCGCACGCACTTTTTCGCACGTTGAAAAGGCGGGTGCTACGATGTATTTGTTAGATATGGGCAGTTGCTCACTGGCGGATGCTCAGCAGGACTTGTTGATGTTGAAGTTGAAAACTTCTCGGGTGTGGGTGGTTTGCAACAAGATGGATTTGGCGGTTACAGTTAGCCAGCAGGATTGGATTGAGATGGTTCAGGCGATGGGGTTGGAGGCGCCTTGGTTTGTTTCGGCGAAGGATAAAGTTTCGGTTCAGGCATTGCGTTTGGCTTTGGAATCACGATTTATGGGCGGATTGGCCGATGTGGGTGATCAAACGGTAGTGACCAATGTCCGTCATGCCGAATCATTGAATCACTGCGCTATTGAAATGCAACAGGTATTGGACGGGATGGCTTCGGGTTTATCGGGCGATTTACTGGCCTTCCACTTACGTGAGGGGATTCGCGCGTTATCGGGAATTACAGGTGAGATTGGCGTTGATGAAATTCTTGGATCAATTTTCTCTAGGTTTTGTATTGGCAAATAATAAATTAATGAAAATGGAGGGGTGGGAAAATCTAATTCCAGCGATAGCGATTTTTAGCGACCCATTTGTACAGGGCATCGGTGATTGCGATGGGTAAAAATCTAAAAATGGAAAGCCATCGCCACGGCGCATTCGTACATCGAAGGATGTTGAAGGCCGCAGCGGATCTCACGGAGACCTTGTCGCTTACAAAGTAAACCGTTTGTAAATCGATGTATTGAATGCCATGACTTTTTAGCACTTCCTTGGCTTCTGAAGTGCGGATGCCCATCGCTTTGATTTTGGGGTTTTGGCCCAATGCCCAAAAGGTGATTTGGGTACAAAATTTACATTGGTCGTCGTACAGAATGGTCATCATGCGCAATGTTCGAATTTACATTGTATACCTGATTGATATTCATTCTAATTGTTGCGATTTTCAACTCCTTTTTACCGCAGGAAAAATCGTCAGCGGTATGGGTTAGTCGTTTTTTCATTTTTGGGTATTATCCAAAATCTGCTTCAACCAGTCCAGAAACAATCTTCGCGCTATTCAAACACAATGGTATTCCTCCGCCAGGATGAACGCTGCCACCACAAAAATACAGCCCTTTTATATCGTCTGAAAAGTTCTTGTGTCTCAAAAAGGCTGCGAAGCGATTGTTGCTCGATGTACCATATAATGACCCGCCGAATGAGGAGGTGCGTGATTCAATCAATACAGGATCTAATATTGTTTCACAGGCAATCAAATGTTCAATATCGCGCCCCAATATCCGATGCAATTTCCCCAAAATATGCTTGCGTGCCGCCGTTGTGATTGCTGACCAATCTTGTCCCACATTGCTGGGTACATTGATCATCAAAAACCAGTTTTCACATCCTTTGGGCGCATCATTTGCATCGCATTTGGAGGTGATATTGATGTAAATAGTGGGGTCGTGGTAAGGTGCTCCACCTGCGAACAAATCCTTGAACTCCTGCTCATAATCACCTGAAAAAAGGATGTTGTGCAAGTCCAATTCGGGAAACGTGCCTGTAATACCCCAATAAAACACCAACGCCGATGAGGACCGCTCTTGGTCTAATGTGCGCTGCGGAGCACTATGCTGCGGTAATAATTTATTGTAAGTAGTGTAAATGTCGGCATTGCTCACAACCACATCGCCCAGTAACGTGAGGGTTTCACCGGATGCTTGATTCAAGACACGAACACCTTTTGCTTTATGATTCGGGGCGATGATCTCCTGTACGGGATGTCCAAAGTGAAAGTTGACGCCCTGTTTAACTGCCAAATGAT
>CAJBVU010000101.1 GCA_903959115.1 uncultured Bacteroidota bacterium | reverse complement strand
GACTTGCTCTTCCAAACAGTTTCCTGCCGTCCCTTTCTAATTAGCTGTTGAATTGTTGGCATATTTTTCCCAAAAAGGACGGCAAAATTACGCCTATTATTTGTCAAAATCAAGACCATGTCAAAAAAATATAGCACTGAATTCAAAAGAAACCCAAATATCCTTCAAATTTGGACCATTCTATGGGTTGCACTGCCCTAAAATGCTGAATTCAATGACCCATCGGGCAACTTTCATCTTTTTTTCAACGTCTCCCATTTTGGCACTACTTTTGACAACTTAAAATACATTCTAAACCTCCAATGAGCACAAAATTCTTCCGCATTTTCATTCCAACGCTACTTTTTTGCACCCAAATTGGCGCCCAAATTCCAACACCAATTAAGAAAGGTCCGGAGATCCAATTCGACCATACAAAACATGATTTTGGGAAAATTGAAGAATCAATTCACTACGCCATTCATAGATTTCCATTTACCAACATTGGTGTTACTCCGTTACATATTCAACAAGTCCATACTTCTTGTGGTTGTACCACCCCCGATTGGACACGTGATTCAATCCCTCCAGGTGGAACAGGTTTCATCGAAGCAAGATTCGAAACAAACAATCGAATAGGGGCGTTTCAGAAATCAATCACCGTTTATTCCGACGCCGTAACCGCATCACTCGTTCACCTAGATATCGAGGGAGAGGTTTTAAAGCCACGAATCGACCCAAACGCTGCTGCTATACCCGATATGGGCAAAATGTCGTTCAGTGCACCTAGTTTTTCTTTTTTAGAGCTATTCGACAATCAGCAGGACTCCCAAACCATTCGCATCACCAACGAAACACCCTATACCGCCAATTTCGAACCCATTAACCCATCGCAGATTCCTGCTTTTATTAAAATACTAAGCTACCCCACCGCCCTGGAGCCAAATGAAATTGGCATCTTCAAAATCAAAATCGATGGAACAAAGATCTCACACTATGGTTTCGGGGCGATTGAACTGCCTTACACTACAGACAACCCCGCGGCACTATTTAATAGCGTTTACGTCAACTATGTACGCCGACAGTATTTCCCCAAAATGAATGCCAAGCAATTGGCCAAGCAACCAAAATTAGAAGTCGATGTCAAAGAGATTAACTGGGGCAAAAAAGAGGCAGGCGACTTACTTTTCACCGACATACATCTGAAAAATACGGGTAAGACAGAATTGAAAATCCACGACATCACGCAGGACTGCGGTTGTATCACATTGAAATTTGACAAAAAGACATTAGCTCCGGGCGAGGAAATGCCAATTCGCGTTTTCTTTGATACCGTATTGAAGAAGGGTAATGCGAATTACAATATTTGGATCGTATGTAACGACCCCGTTTCACCAGAACGTAATATTCCCATCAAAGCCGTGTTTGATGCAAAGGTGATTCAGTGCCAAACTTGCCCTAAGTAATTACCTCAAATTGTGATACACGTTCTGCACGTCGTCGTCACCCTCTAAGCGATCTACTAAATCCAAGACTTCTTTTGCTTGTTCCTCGGTGAGATCCACATAGGTATTAGGGACATATTGCAATTCGGCGGTATTGTATTCGATGCCAATATCTTCGAGTGCTTTTTGCATCGTACCGAAGTCGGTAAAATCGGTGTAAACGTATACCATTTCTTCGTCAAAAGCAACCTCGTCCAAACCGAAATCTATCAATTCGAATTCGAATTCGTCTAGGTCTCGACTACCCAGTTTCGATTTTTCGATTTTAAACACGCCTTTACGGGTAAAAATAAAATCTAGCGAACCTGTTTTACCCATGGCTCCGCCGCCTTTATTGAAATGCATGCGTACGTTGGCCACGGTTCTAGTGTTGTTATCCGTTGCCGTTTC
>CAJBVU010000100.1 GCA_903959115.1 uncultured Bacteroidota bacterium | reverse complement strand
TTACATCAATAACCAGAACCACCACTTCCAACAATTTCCTGAACCGCACACGCCATCAACGGCACACGCAACTGAACACAATATTGCTGAAAAGGTCCGGCCTTCATAAATCCTCCGCCATCGGTCTCATTCATCGACGAAACCCAACAATCTCGGATTTTTTCTACCTCTTCAAAAACCGTCGACACCATGTCAACGCCCTCTTTAGGATCCAATTCCACGACAGGAATCCCCTTCTTTACCATGTAGTCAAAAGCCTGGCCAGAGTAAGCGAAAAGGTATTTTACTGTTTCTGCATCCTTGCTAGACGACAACGAAAAAACAGTAACCTTGGCACCGAACATATTCGCCAAAACCGACACCCGATAGAATTTCTGTCGAGATTCAGAATTAGAATCCAGTAGCATCAAAATATTCCTTGGCTCAACCCATTGACATTCCGAATTAAAATAAATCATCGGATTGTTAAACTTGCTTACACAGGCAGCCATTCCGCCACCCATAAAGCCCGGCACCTTCGGCTCCGCAAATACAAATGTCATTTCTGCATTGATATCGTTGGCCGATTTGGCGCTGGTTGACCAAAATTCTCCTGATTTTTCCAAGATCGTCAAATCTCGGTACGCACGCTTCTTGAGATCATCCACAAGGGCTTGCGTGATTCCGGCGTTGGCAGCATTCTGCAACCAAATCAATTCGCCTTTGAATCTGCGCGCCACCGAGAGAATGGCATCGCTAATCGTTTGTTGATTTTGGGTACTGTCTGATGTAAATAAAATTTTTGTAGTAGTTTCTTCCATAGGCAGATATTAATTTTACACCGAATCTCTATCACAAAATCCACAAAATCAAGTGATTGAGAAATATTCACATCTTTTTCACGCCTTTTTTATCAAAAAATAATGCCCTTTTCATCGAAACTCATTTTTTACATTACTCTGACACTCCTAGTCGGCCATCCTTTCGCCCTAATTGCCAATAATAATCCTGTAAAACCCGTTAAACCTGCACATTACCGCGGACTATGCGTTCTAAGCGACTCCGTTGCGTGGTTTTCAGGAAGCAAGGGCACCGTTATCCGCACCACCGATGGAGGCAAACATTTCGATACGATTTCTCCGCGATCAACCAACACCCAATTCACCTATTTTCTCCCCTATGGCAACAAAACCGTAGAAAGCTACACCCAAAATAACGATGCTTCTTTTTCCTTATTGCGCAAGGACTATCGCGACATTTGGGCTAAAAACGAGAACGAAGCCGTGATCATGAGCGCCGGCGATTCTGCCGTAATTCTCAAAACAATCGATGGTGGAAATAACTGGACCATTGTATTTTTCGACTTCAGGAAAGACATCTTTTTTGATGCGATGGAAATTGATTCCAAGACTGGGATCGGCATGGTACTCGGCGACCCAATCATCCCCGAACCCATTATCGTTGAGGTTGGCGGCGGCGCAGGCAACCCATCTGCCAATTTGTCGATGTCAAGCGGACGAAGTAAATTGTTTCGCACCAACAACTCCAAACTAAAACCAAATTCTCAAGAAGCAAACTCCCATAATTCTCTGAATCAGCAAAAACACTTCGCAGCCATTTACACAAGCGATTTTGGAAGTAGTTGGAATCAGCTGCCCGTTGGCGATTGGAATCTACCACTAGATAGTTTGGAATCGTTCTTTGCCGCTAGTGGCACCTCGCTTGTGATTATTGAGAGCAAGGTTGAAGCCGCAGAATCCGGTTCTACTAATTTGGCAAGAAAACACCCAATTACAACATCATCGGGAGCTCGAATCAAGAATCTTACCGTTGGATTTGCTGGTGGCGGAATCAATCCGAGTTATCATATTGTAAAATTCAAACAGCAGAAACGCCGTACCATGAAGCAAAACAAACGCTTCAATTTATCGACCTCCCAACCCCGCGTTGTAGCCAATGAAATCATTCCGTTGCCAATTTCGGGCGGACCCGGTTCCGGCGTTTATGGAATGGGCTTATCCGATGCTGGCCACATGGTGGCCGTAGGTGGCAATTACACCCTTCCCGACAGTTTCACAAAAGCCTCAGCCTTTACAACTAGTAACAATTTTGGCCTCAAATGGACGGGCGGAAATGAACAAATGGGAAATAGATTAACAGGAAACACTGGCGGATATCGAAGTGGCGTTTGTATCAGCGCACCAATCTCCAGCGAGCAATTAGAGTCGCATCCAACGCCGGCGAGAGTTCAAATGGGCATTCATAAACCAAACGACACAACTATGAATTCTCTCATTAAAAGCGGAAACAGAATCACCTTTTGCACAGGAACCAATGGAAGCGACATCTCAGTTGACAATGGAATCATATGGTTCAAAATCCCGAAGCAAAACCTAACGAGCGGTCTGTATTTTGAAGGGTCGTTTAACGCCTGCGCCTTTAGTTCAAACTACCTCTGGATGGTTGGCAATTCAGGCAAATTCCAACGAATTCCAATTACTGAATTATTGTCGATTGGTATAAAATACCCAAAGTAGT
>CAJBVU010000099.1 GCA_903959115.1 uncultured Bacteroidota bacterium | reverse complement strand
TTTGATGCTCAAAGTAGGTATGCTGATAGTCGGTCAATATTTCTGTGCAATCACAAAACGCATCGAGCAGTTTTAACTGTTCATTGGATTGGGTGACCAGCAATCCGGTATGTTGAGAATGTATTTCTAATAACTGTTGACCCAGCCATTTTAATTCGGAGACAGTTACTTGTGATTCGTTGATAAACGAACGGGTTTTTCCATTGGGACTCCATTCTCTTCTTATCGTGCAATGATTGTTGAAGTCGATGTCCTTCTCCTCGAATTCTGCTTTTAATTCCAGCCTAGATAGGTCAAAAGACGCCTCTAAGATACATTTTTGAGAAGGGTCAAGAATGGCTGAACTATCGCCACGTTCTCCCATGATTAATCCAATTGCACCCAATAAAATACTTTTTCCAGCACCTGTTTCACCGGTAATTGACGTAAAACCCTCTTGAAATTCAATATCAAGGTCTTTGATTAGCGCGTAATTCTTGATGTTGAGGTGAGTAATCATAGATTAAATTGGGTTGATTTGGGATTATCGGGTAATGATTGTGTTTAGGGTCCACAAGTTATCTTGTATATCTTTTTTATGTTCGATGGCTTCTTGGAAGGAGGTGAATTTGATGTCGTTATTGACAACTCCTACGGCTTCGTTTCTGCGTCCATCGATCAGTGCTTTTACTGCATGCGCTCCCAAACGCGAAGCAAGTATCCTGTCGTTTGCCGTAGGCCTTCCACCTCGTTGGACGTGTCCTAGCACGGTAACTCTACAATCGGTTTCGGGGTAAATGGCTTGGAATCGTTTAGAAATTTCATAGGCCCTGCCTTCTTCATCGCCTTCGGCAACTACAAAAATGCTAAATTCCTTTTTACGGGCTTTGGATTCATAGAGTTGAACGATATCGTCAAATTCGTTTCCGCGTTCGGGTATGAAAATACCTTCGGCTCCACCTGCAATGCCGGATAGTAGGGCGATGTGACCTGAATGACGTCCCATTACATCTACAAAGAATATTCTGTTATGGGCATCAGCTGTATCTCTGATTTTGTCGATGGCTTCCATCGCAGTATTGATTGCTGTATCATAACCAATAGTGGCGTCTGTACCCCATAGATCATTATCGATTGTTCCAGGACAACCCATGCTAGGAATACCAAATTCTTTTTCAAAAATCATGGCTCCAGTATAGGTTCCGTTGCCACCTATGCAAACGATACCTTCAATGCCCAGATTTTGTAGATTCTGATGGGCTTTTTTACGCCCTTCGGGTGTCATAAAGTCCATGCTTCTGGCAGTTTTTAAAATCGTACCACCCATTTGAATGATGTTGGCCACGCTGCTAGGTGTCATAGGATGGATTTCATTTTCGATCAATCCTTGATATCCTCTGTGGATTCCAAACACTTCCAAATTGTAATGGGCACATGCCCTAATGACTGAGCGAATGCATGCATTCATGCCTGGGGCATCGCCTCCTGATGTGAGAACTGCTATCTTTTTCACGATTTACAAAATACGACAAAATTTCGTTGCGATTATTAACAAAAAACCCCGCATTCGCGGGGTTTTTGCAAAAGTTAAATGTTTATTTTTTGATTAGTTATCAATCTTCTTATAATTGAACTTGACGTAATCGAGGTTGTTGCCAATGTTAGTAATATCTTGTATCTCTGTAATTGCGATAATGTACAAGTTGAATGGCAAATCTTGACCAGACTTCACCAAATACACATCACCCTTAGCCAGTGTAGCAGTTTGTAAGGTCGCAAATATTCCATTTAAGTTCCAAAGGTCATATAAGTCGTTCGTTGTTTTGGCGTTTATATAGTCGTTGCTTGAGATCTTTACGAAACGAGTAAAATTGCCCGAACCCCATTTTTTTGAAAATTGGGCATCACCGAGAGGTCCGGCGATGGTTTTATCCATCAGGTCTTTACTAATCAAAGTGTCGTATTTTGTAAGGCCTACGCCTTTGCTTAAATCGAATGCACATTTGTACCAACTTTCTAGGGTATTGTAAACAAAGTTCTCGGTAATAATTTTCAATGGCGCGGGAGTGGGGTTAACGGTGATTTCAACAGAAGTTTTAGCCGAGTTGCCGTTCACTTCGGTGGCGACAAATGTGTATTTTACAACGTCAGCTACATTTCCAACCAATCGATGTTGGAATAAAATACTTAATGAAGAGGAGCTTGATATAGTTGAGTCCAATATGGGGACTGCAGATTTTCCATTGATGCTGTAGCTGGCGGAAATTGTTTGTATAGTGCCTGCGAAATCCATAGCCATCATGGCCGAGGCGCTAATTGAAAATGTCAACAATGAATCAGCCATCGCTGTGGTGTTATCACTGATTAATCCGGGTCCATTTTCCAACGAGATTCTTGTTGGACTATCGCTACCACTTGGTTGGCATGATCCAAAAAAGGTGACCATTGGCAATGTTAAAGCCAAGAGTAGGTATTTGATTTTCATTAATTTAAGCATTATGATGCAATTTCAAGAAACATTCGCAGTATTCCAAATCTACTGAACTGTGGCGGCGATTATTAACAAAAAACCCCGCGAATGCGGGGTTTTTGCAAAAGTTAAATGTTTATTTATTGATTGATTAGTCATCAATCTTTTTGTAGCTGAACTCAACGTAGTCGTTGTGGTTTCCAATAGTCGCTATATCCTGGATTTTAGTAACCTTAATAAGGTAAAGGTTGAAAGGAATGTCTTGACCTGTCTTAACCAAATATACATCTCCTGCTGCCAATACAGCGGTTTGCGCTGTAGCTGTGGCACTGTTTGCTTTCCAAAGATTGTATAAATAGGTTGTAGTAGATGCATTGGTAAAGTCGTTTGAAGAAACTTTTACAAATTTGCTTTTGTTGTCAGAACCCCAAATTTTAGAGAATTGAGCCATCGTGCTAGTACTCATATCCATCAAATCTTTTTGGGTAGCAGGGGCATTCTTTTGCAATCCAACGCCTTTGTTTAAGTCGTAAGCAATGTCGAATCCTGTGTTGTTTGTGTTGTACACCAATTGTGATTGGAAACCCAAAAGAGGTACTGTTGGAGGAATTACAGTGATCTTGATGCTAGTAGTGGTAGATTGTCCGTTTGCATCTTTCGCAGTGAAGTTAAAAACAACCACATCATCAACGCTTCCCGCCAAACGAGTTTTAACGATACAATTCACAGCGTTTCCTGATACTGAAGAATCGAAGAAAGATTTCGCCGCCGCGCCGTTGATAGAATAGTTTGCGTTAATACCAGACAAGTTGCCTGAACCAGAAGTCGCAGCAATGCTGAAAGATAACAAAGAATCGCTCATCACAGAGATGTCGCCGCTCACATATTTTGCGCCAGCGGTTAAAGAAATACTGGGTTTTGGGTCTTTGCTATCGCCACCGCATGAGCCAAAGAAGGCAACTACGGGCAGAGCAAGGGCTAAAAGTAGATGTTTGATTTTCATATTTTTTTGTTTGTTACGCAAATTTCAAGAAAAATCGCAATTTTCCAAGCAGTTTTTAATGTATTTTCAATTCCCGACAAATTGTCATAGGTTTTAATCTTTTGATTTATTTTCAGACAATGCCGATATTTGGCACAAGCATTGATTGGATGTGTTGCAATGTTCAAAAACAAAGAGACTTTTTTTAGCAGTGATCAGGATTCAGAGGGATTTGAAGACGCACCAGAGTTTTTGCCACTATTTTCCAAGCACGAGGAGGAGGAAAGTAACAAATTAGAAGTACCTGCAGAATTGCCGGTGCTCACGATGAGAAATACTGTACTTTACCCGGGGGTGATTTTCCCTATAACCGTAGGACGTGACAAAAGCATAAAGCTGATTCGCGAAGCCAACAAAAAGAGTAAAATCATTGCCGTTGTGGCTCAGAAGAATTCAGATGTTGAAGATCCGCAAATCGAAGATCTATTTACTGTAGGCACGATGGCGCAGATCATTCGTATGATGCGTATGCCGGATGGTAGTTCTACCGTGATTTTGCAAGGCAAGCGTCGAATTAAAATCGATGAGTTTGTTCAAAGTGAACCCTATTTTAAAGCAAAAGTAAGTTCTCTGCCAGATTTGCCGATTAAAGAATCAAAGGAATACAAAGCAACCATAGATTCGATACGAGATATCTCAAATCGAATTATCCATCTTTCACCACAAATCCCAAGCGAGGCTTCTGTAGCCCTTACTAATATTGATTCTCGCACCTTCCTTATACATTTTGTCTCCAGCAATTTAAACATAGCTCAAACGGAAAAGCAAGCTTTGTTGGAAATGTTAGATCCATCTCTGCGCGCTACTAAAGTATTGTCGCACGTGACCCAAGAGTTGCAGATGTTGGAGCTGAAGGATCAAATTCAGAGTCGTGTTCGCACCGATATGGACAAGCAGCAGAAAGAGTATTTTTTGCATCAACAAATCAGAGCGATTCAAGAAGAATTGGGTGGTGATACACCGGATAAAGAAATTCAAAATTTGCGGGAGAAGGGGATGACAAAAAAATGGAACAAAGAAATCCATAGTCATTTCAATAAGGAATTGGATCGTTTGATGCGCGTAAATCCGGCCTCTCCTGATTATTCCGTTGGACTCAATTATGTACAATTGATGTTGGACTTACCTTGGGATGAACAGACAAGCGACAATTTTGATATTCACCACGCCCAAAAAGTGTTTGACGCCGACCATTTTGGATTGGAGAAAGTCAAAAAGCGTATTCTGGAATACTTGGCCGTATTGAAACTCAAAGGCGATATGAGATCCCCAATTATTTGTTTGTATGGCCCTCCGGGTGTGGGTAAAACCAGCTTGGGTAAAAGTATAGCCAGTGCTTTGGGACGCAAATACGTGAGGATGAGTTTGGGTGGTTTGCACGATGAGTCAGAAATTAGAGGACATCGTAAAACCTATATTGGTGCAATGCCAGGACGGATATTGCAGAATCTGAAGAAATCAGGGACGTCCAATCCCGTTTTTGTGTTGGATGAAATAGATAAATTGGGTAGAGACTTCCGTGGCGACCCATCTAGTGCGATGTTGGAAGTGCTTGACCCAGAGCAGAATTCTGCCTTTTACGACAATTACTTGGAGTTGGATTACGATCTTAGTAAGGTGTTATTCGTGGCTACCGCTAATAATTTAGATACCATTCAGCCTGCGTTGTTGGATCGTATGGAAATCATTGAAATCCATGGGTATAGCATCGAAGAAAAAATCGAAATCGCCAAGAAATATTTGGTTTCTAAGCAGCGAAAAGCACACGGACTTAAAGCCAATCAATTTAAGGTAACCGACAAAGCATTGGAGTTGATTATCGAACAATACACCCGAGAAAGTGGTGTTCGCTCGTTGGATAAGAGAATTGCCTCGTTGGCGCGTTTTATGGCTAAATCCATTGCGATGGAGGAGCCGATTAAAAAGCAAATTGGAGTATCGGAAGTGGAAGAGATTTTGGGTGCTGAGAAATTGGAACCTGAAATGTATGAGAACAACGATACGGCAGGTGTGGTTTCGGGTCTGGCTTGGAGTCCGATGGGTGGCTCTGTCCTTTTTGTGGAAAGTAAACTCTCACGCGGAAAAGGCTTGCTACAAATTACCGGTCAACTCGGCGATGTTATGAAAGAGAGTGTGATGCTTGCGAAAAGTTACCTTAAAGCCCATGCGGAATACCTTGGAATTGATTCAAAAGTCTTCGATTATTGGGATATACATGTCCATTTTCCTGCCGGTGCAATACCAAAGGATGGACCGAGTGCGGGTATAGCGATTTTGACATCACTCGCTTCATTGTTTACGCAGAACAAGGTAAAGAATAAGTTAGCAATGACAGGTGAAATTACCTTGCGGGGCAAAGTATTGCCAGTGGGAGGAATTAAAGAGAAACTCTTGGCGGCCAAACGAGCGGGAATAACGCAAGTGATTTTGTGCGAGCAAAATAAGAAGGACGTACTTGATATCCCTGCGCAATATTTGCATGGTTTAGAGTTTCATTATGTCAATAACATGCTGCAAGTCTTAGATTTGGCACTCACCGACAAAAAGGTAAAAGATCCTATCGATGTGTTTGGTGTGTTGAAGGAAAAGTCAGAAACAGAGAAAAAATAACACAGTTTTTTTCTTAAGTTTGTTAGCTATGATTTTTCAAAAATTGATTTCCTACCTCACCTTTCGCAAACAAACGGAAGTAAAAAGCACTTTCAATTTGCGTATGATGCACGGGATGAATCGAATTTCGATTTTGATGTTTGTAATTGCGTTGATTGTGATTATTGTGCGTTTTTCGATTAAGTAAATGCAGTGGCCCATGCAACGGTTTTATTCGTTGATTGTGATTTTTTGGGTCCTAGGTCTAAGCCATAACTACGCATTTTCTCAATCTGCGGGAAATCAAAATGCAGTAAACCCTGTCTCGCCTATATCGCGTTTGGAAGGCTCCAAGTTAAAAGAAATAGGGCATTCTAAATTGGTTGTAACAGCGTTGAGTCAGCGAGGAGCTGATAATGAAATCAATCATTTGATTGATGTGGTGCCTTTATTTGCGCTCACCAACGACAGTGTTGTTCAACCTATCGACCTTTCGGCAGATTTTACGGGAATGTCTTTGGAAGCTTGGAAAGTGCTGGTTTTCAAGGATAGTTTAACCGTTGGAATTAAACACGCCTACGGTTTTGTGCCTCACCACCATGGAGTTGGATTATTGCCAACTCATACATTGATTTTGGTTGATAATCCAATGAATATGAGGTACCGCGCAACCAGAATATGGGTTGATTTGAATCACAATTTAGATTTAACGGATGATGGACCTGCACAGTGGTATTTGCCCATGAAGTTAACATTACCTAGGTCGAATGTTGGGGACCGTATTTATAGTCAGACCCTTATTTTGCTAGATACAACGCAGAATGGTATGGCCGTGGGATTTAATCAATTTATGCCTGGAGAATTGCGGTCGGTCCAAAAAATGTATGACGATGCGATTGCCTTAGTTTGCGGACGTAGGGAATATTTGAGTTGCAATGTTAGTTTCAGGCAACATCGTAAAGCCGTTTGGTTTGGAGGGGAGAAAGCAAATAACTCCATTCAAAACGATACCTTATATTGGGCAGTGAAGGATGTTAATCTGAATGGGTTGTACAACGATATTGGAATCGACAAAGTAATTGTGGGTAATAATCGGGGTGAATTTAGTAGCAGTAATGCGTGGGATTATCGTCCAGGATTGATTGTGGATTGGTTAGGACAGGCACAATTGATAGAAAAAGTCCAGCAAGGCAAGAATGGGATTTGGGAGATTTCACATCGAAAAATAAAAAATGTGGGCATCAAGGGGAGTAGGAGTTTGCTGATTGGCGAGAAATTGCCCAAGTTCAAGTTTTGCTTAATTGAAGGAAAATACCAGCCGGGTAAACTGAAGGAGAATCCGGTTCATCGCAGGTCGATTCGGGATTTTAAAGGTAAGTATACGTACATTGTAGTTTGGAATGCTGATAATCCGAATTATATCAATGATAGTGCTGAATTGCATAATTTATCTAGAAACTTGCCCGATAGTGTTCGAATTGTTTGTTTGAATCATGGAGGAGGGGGAAGGTATGTGTATCAATACAACAAGAGATATGAAACCCAATTTATTCAAGGATTTTGTTCGTCTGAAGTGGCCGAAAAACTGAAACTTCAAACCATGCCTCAGTATTTTTTGATTGATCCAAGACAACGTTTGATTTCAATCAATCAGCGTCCGAATACATTGAAAAATCAATAATTGTCTGTTTGCGATTAAGCGAATTGTGTAAAAGGTGTGGAATATTTGAATTATTATTTAACTTTGCAATTGTATGAATAGGACCGCATTAACCGTAGTACTCGTGATTTTGTTGTTGGCTTCTCTTGGAAGTAATACATTTTTGTATCTCAACAAAATGAAAAGCGACAAAGAATTGGAAAATAAAGTAGCTGTTATGAAAGCCAAAGATTCTTTGCAAAGTGAGTTAAACCGCATGGAAGATTCTTTGAACTTGGTCATTCAAACTTTCCAAAATGAAAATCAAACCTTGGTGTTGAAGGTGGAAGAGTTGGAGAGCGACAAAAACCCTAGGGTTATTGCGGCGATGCAAGAAATTTATCGTTTGAGAAGAGAAATTTCTAATGGTATTTCAAGTGATGGTGCAACTGCCGGTAGCGGTGATGGTGCGAAGAAATCGACGAAGGCTTCTAGAAAAATAGCGAAGAGTGGCAAGGGTGGAGCTGAAGTGGAAGATTTGCGTAAGCAATTGGAAGAAGCCCGTGCGAAAGTTGCTGAATTGATGGCGTTGATAGAGGGATTAACCAAAGAGAAAAACGATTATGTTGCTCAATTAACGGCTGAAAAAGATCGTTCGGCTACATTGGAATCTGAGAATGTTGAATTAAAGGATCGTTTAGATAAAGGGGCTCGTCCTCAGTTTGGAGCATTATTGGTTACTGGATTGTTCGATAAGAAAGGTATAATGACTGAAACCATGAAAGCGAAGGGCGTAGATAAAATCCGTGTGACCTTTGATGTGTTGGAAAACCCAATGGTAACCCAGCCTTTGGAAGAAGAAGTTACTATCAGAATCATAGATCCTAATGGTGGTGTTTTGTCGACTACCAATACCAAGTTGACAGATAAGAGTAAAGTTAACAGTTTGAAGAATACTATTCAGTTTGATGGTGCTTTACAAAAGGTGAAATGGAATTTCCCCGACAAAGGCTTGTTGACTGGGAAGTTGATGAAGGGTAAATATACTGCAGAGTTGTGGACACGTGGTTTGATGCGTCAGAAGAACAACTTTACGTTAGAATAATTAGAGTTTGAAAGAAACATTCTGAGTTTTTCGGAATCTTCTTCGGACCAATAGAATGTATCAAAAACCCTGTCGTACAGGGTTTGATAATAAAAATGGGAGGGCCTCGTCGCAGACGAGGCCCTCCCTTTTTTATTCTGTCAACACCAAATCAAGAAAAAAATCTTTGCATTGGGTGGCTTTTTATTCTATTCTTTAAGGTAATCGAAATAACTAGGTTTGATTCTTATTTTTGATAGAAATAGAGTGCGATGAATCAATTGAATTAACTCATCGCACATAAATTATTGTTTCGGCTCCGGGCGCATCATGGTGTCGGGGTTGTAATTGCGACCCATCCAACGATACACTCTAGACTTGAACTTCTCATTCAAATAATACATACAAGGTACCAAGATCAAGGTTAGGAAAGTGCCAAATCCCAATCCGTAGATCATCGTCCAGCTCAAAGGACCCCAGAAGGCAACGTTATCGCCTCCAAAGTAGATATGAGGGTTCAATTCGCTGAATAATGTACCGAAATCCATATTTAATCCCACTGCCAATGGCACCAAGCCTAAAATGGTAGCTGATGCAGTTAACAAAACGGGCGTCATACGTGTTTTACCTGCTTCAATGATTGCATCTTTTAATGTGGCTCCTTGTTCACGCAGCAAATCCGTGAATTCCACCAATAAAATTCCATTTCGAACTACAATTCCCACCAAGGCCACGATTCCAATACCTGTCATTACAACGGAGAAGTCTTTGTTGAATATCGCAAAGCCTAATAATACACCAATCAACGATAAGAAGATTTCGCTTAAGATTAACAAAGGTTTGCTGATAGAATTGAACTGTGTTACCAAGATGATCAAGATCAAAGCCAAAGAAGCCAACATTGCATTGCCCAAGAAGGCACCGGTTTCTTTTTGTTCTTCCTGCTCACCGGTCATGATGACTTGAATGTCCGAGGGTTTGTCGAACGCGTCCAAAGCACTCTGAACATCAGCAACAACACCGTTGGGCGCGAAACCAGGCAATACATTACTAGCCAATGTGATTACTCGCTTCTGATTTAAACGATTAATTCCACCGTAAGTATTTGAGTATTCTGCAGAAGCAACGGAGCTCAATGGTACTTGACGAATCATTCCACCCGCTGCCATATCACGATAAGTGATTCTCATGTTAAGCAACGCATCTAAATTATTCGCATCCAATTTCTTAATTCGAACCATGATGGGGTAGTCGTCGTTTTCGTCTTTGAACTTACTCGCTTCGGTTCCATAGATACTTCCTCTGAGTGCCATACCAATTTGGGCCGTGCTGATTCCGAATCTGTTTGCACGCTCACGATCAATTTTTATGATGATCTCCGGTTTAGAACTAATGAAGTCGGTTTTTAACTCTTCAACACCGGGGATTTTTTTGGAATCCAAAAGCGTTTTTAAGTCCGATGCTGTTTTTACCAGTGAGTTGAACTCGTCTCCGCGAATTTCAATGTTCACAGCCTTTCCAACAGGAGGGCCATTTCTTTCTTGCTCTACGATAATTTCAGCGCCTGCAATGGTTCCTATGTTTGATCTGATTTTCTGAAGCATCGCCAGTGTGCTTTGGCCTTCGCGTTTTTCAAATTCTACATAAGCCACGGTGATTTTTGCTTTATTACCCGCAGTTGTACGATCTCCACTTTGAGGATCGGTAGCGCCAACAGCGACGTTAGAAATTACACTTTCAACCAATGAATTATCTTTTCCGATGGTGTTGAAAACGCGTTTTTCGGCAATTTTCAGAATGCTATCGGTGTGTTTGGCCGATGTACCAGTAGGCATTGTTAAGTATACGTAGGTAAAGTTTGGTTCCGCTTGTGGGAAGAAGACCACACCTGGTTTACGGATTGCTGTGATAACGAACGATCCAATTAACAATACTATGGTTGCAAAAATCGTCTGTCTTGCATGGTTCTTTTTTAGGAGATAGGTAATTAACTTCTCATATTTATTTTGAACCGAGGGCCAAGTTTTGGTTTGGAATTTTACGATTACATGCCTCAACCAATAGTGGTGCGCTAGGTAAACTAACAATAGAGTCACGAACAAATTTCCCGTTCCAAAACCACCACCTACATATCCGAGAATCGAAATGATTCCCATCACAATGGTAGTTCGGCGAACTGCCTTATTTTTCTTTACTTTATCTTCCACCGCATGTTCATCTTCCATGAAATCGACAGCAAATACGGGGTTGATGATATAAGCAACCAACAACGAAGCCAACAACGTAATAATTAAGGTAACTGGCAAGAAGAACATGAATTTGCCTACAATACCTTTCCAAAACGCCAATGGAATAAAAGGGGCTAACGTAGTCATAGTGCCCGACAATACTGGAAGGAATACTTCACCAGCTGCTTTTTTTGCCGCTTCTTTAATGGGTAATTTGTCTTTATGAAAGATACGGTGGGTATTTTCGATAACCACAATCGCATCGTCTACTACAATTCCTAAAGCCAACAAAAATGCAAACAATACGATCATGTTTAAGCTAAAGCCAATCGTAGGCATAATCAAGAATGCGATAAAACAACTCAACGGAACCGATAGGGCCACGAAAATTGCGTTCGTTGCACCCATGAAGAACATCAAAATCACTGTTACTAAAATGAAGCCAATGATAATGGTGTTAATCAAGTCGTGAACCGTTGTCCTTGTCTTAACCGATTGATCGCCGGTGAAAACTACATCCATTTCTTTGGGGTAGGTTCCGTTGGTCTGTAAATCCTTGATGATTTCATGACACTTATCGCTGGTCAAAATCAAATTCTCACCAGCTCTTTTCACCACGTTCATGGTAATCACGTTTTTGCCTTC
>CAJBVU010000098.1 GCA_903959115.1 uncultured Bacteroidota bacterium | reverse complement strand
TCAACACTGCTCTTCACAAAGTTCTTTCGAGGAGCGAGAACCCTAAAGGAGCTCCCATTGACAAATGTTGCTCCGACGGCGCGTCCAACTCCGCAAAGCGTAGCGCGCCTTGAAATAAGCCTAAATCCATTGCCATTGCCATTGCCGAAAGTAGACGTCAAACCCTCAAAGGAGGCTGCATCAGCCTTCCCGCGGACACTCATACCATTTAAACTTCATCAACAAGGAGCAACGGAAAGCTCATTTTCGCCAATGGTTGGTACTTTTTATCGTACTGCCAATCCTGATTCTCCGGCATTTGTAAATGTTGGCGATGATGTGAGCGCTGGTAAAGTAGTTTGTATCATTGAGGCGATGAAATTGTTCAATGAAATTGAAAGTGAAGTAAGTGGTAAGATTGTAAAGATTTTGGTTGATAACGCAAGTCCGGTGGAATACGATCAGCCTTTATTCTTGGTTGAACCCGCCTAATCCAATTTAACATGTTTAAAAAACTCTTAATCGCTAACCGCGGTGAGATTGCTCTTCGCATACTCCGTACCTGTAAGGAAATGGGGATTAAAACAGTGGCCGTTTATTCTACAGCCGATCGTGAAAGTTTGCACGTTCGTTTTGCTGATGAAGCCGTTTGTATTGGTCCACCTCAGAGTAAGGATAGTTATCTTTGTATGTCGCGCATCCTGGCGGCGGCTGAAATAACTAATGCCGATGCAATTCACCCTGGATATGGATTTTTGTCTGAAAATAGCAAATTTTCTGCACTTTGTCGTGATCATGGTATCAAGTTTATTGGTGCCACACCGGAACAAATCGACCAAATGGGCGATAAGTCCAATGCAAAGGATACAATGAAAAAGGCCGGCGTGCCAACGATTCCGGGTTCAGAAGGTTTATTGTCGAGCTTTACTGAAGCCATCAAAATTGCGAATGAAATCGGTTATCCCGTTATCATGAAGGCAACTGCGGGTGGTGGTGGACGTGGAATGCGTATCGTTTGGAAAGACGAAGAAGTAGAGCCAGCATGGAATAGTGCCAAGCAAGAAGCCGGTGCAGCCTTCGGAAACGATGGTTTGTACATGGAAAAATATATCGAAGATCCACGTCACATCGAAATCCAAATCGCCGGAGATCAATACGGCAAAGTTTGTCATTTGAGTGAGCGCGATTGTTCCATTCAAAGACGTCACCAGAAGTTGCTTGAAGAGACACCATCTCCATTCATGACGCCAGAATTGCGTGAGAAAATGGGTGAGGCTGCAAAAGCTGCTGCTCAAATAATCAATTACGAGGGCGTTGGAACGGTGGAATTTTTGGTTGATAAGCACCGCAATTTCTATTTTATGGAAATGAATACCCGTATTCAGGTGGAGCATCCGGTAACAGAGGAAGTAATCAACTATGATTTGGTGAAAGAGCAGATTTTAATTGCTGCAGGTGTACCTATTTCTGGAAAAGATCATTTCCCTACCAAGCATGCAATTGAATGCAGGATCAATGCCGAGGATATTCATAATAACTTTAGACCTTGCCCAGGTAAAATCACCCAATTGAACCGTCCGGGCGGACATGGAGTTCGTGTGGACACGCATATATATGCTGGGTATACCATTCCTCCATACTACGATTCCATGGTCGCTAAGTTGATCGTCTCGGCTCAAACCCGTGATGAAGCCATTGTTAAGATGGAGCGCGCTTTGGGTGAATTCATTATCGAAGGGGTGAAAACTACGGTCCCTTTGCATTTGCAACTGATGCGCGACCCTGATTTTAGGGCGGGTAATTTCACAACTGCCTTTATGAATACATTTGAAATTAAGTAATAGGATTCCCATTTAGGGCAACTATATCATCAAGCGAAAGGGCACCCAATGGGTGCCCTTTCGCTTGATAGCCAATCAATCGCAACGACAAGAGAATTGTTTCTTTCAGAACCAGTCATCTTGCGTAGTGTACTTTGCTTTTATTTAAATTTCACCCCGTCGGCGTGAAATTTAACTTCCACTGTTTTGTCCTCCGTGGTGTCGTTGTAAAAATACCCCACCGCATATAAATCTTTAGCCCCAATGTTCTTGGGAACCGTAAATGCATCGCCAAAATCAACCGTAATGTTTTTTGTTTCGGTTTGATAGGTGAACCAGCAACCTTCGGACTGACATACTTCATCCACTTTACCAAACAGTACGGCTTCGGCTTTGCCATCCGTCTTAAAATTCTCTAGACCTACATTCACTGAAACGGCATCATTTGTATTCACTGGTTTGCCAATCTGATTTGCTGTTTGCGTGCAAGAAATCGCTGAAAGAGCGACGAAAATGCTAATAATGGTTTTCATTTTACAAAGATACAACAATCAATAAATACCCAATTCGGCTTGGTAAGGATAAAGTAGATAGGGTTTGCGTTTGATTAAAAAAGCATCGATTCCGGGTTGCCAACTTTGCAAAATTTCCATGGAGTTCTTACCCGATATGATTTGCTGCTGAAGGGTGTTGTTTCCCGCAAGTTTATTGAAAAAAGAATTGAAGAAAAGCGACTTATTGGGACAATCTTGGTAAAGCATAATCATCCAATCGATATAAATATTGCGATAGGATACCAAATAACCCGATGCGAAATCACTCAACAAAACCCCTTTGCATGTTTCACCCAGATAGGGAGGATTCAATGATTTACCAGGAATTGCTTTGGGTGTAAATGAATAAGTTCCTTGCGTTAACCAGGGTGCTCCAAAACATTCAAAAGGCTTGTCGGTTCCTCTTCCCATACTCACATTGGTGCCTTCGAGCAAACAAAGTGTAGGGTATAGGTAGATTGAGCTTTCTGTTGGGAGATTGGGTGATGGCGGCACAGGTAAGCGATACGCTCGGTTGTGGTTATAGTTTTCACATGGTATTACCGTTAGTTTACAAGGTTTGATGTTCGGATGAGCCGAATCTTTCAACCAGCCTTCGCCATTGATCATTTTTGCGAGCTCGCCCAAGGTCATCCCATGTACGATGGGTATCGGATGCACGCCAACCATGCTTTTGAATTTGGGTTCTAAAATGGGTCCAGCCACGAAATAGCCATTGGGATTAGGTCTGTCTAGAATGATTAAGGGTTTGTTTTGCTCTGAGCAGGCCTGCATCACATAGTGCATCGTAGTTAAATAGGTATAGAATCGAGCGCCAACATCCTGAATGTCAAATAGAACCACATCTAGTTGCTTCATGTCGTTTGCGCTAGGCTTTACATGACTTCCATAAAGGGAAACCACGGTGAGGCCAGACTTTTGATCCACGCCGTTTTCGATGTGGGCGCCATTTTCTGCATCGCCTCTAAAACCATGTTCTGGCGCAAAAACCATCACGATTTTAACACCTAGTTTTTTGAGCGTATCTACGAGATGGCTATTGCCGATTTTTGAGGTTGGGTTTGCGACGATGCCTACTTTTTTGCCGCTTAGCATCGACAAATAGGCCGAAGTATTCTCTGCGCCCACAGAAATGGGAAGTGAGCTTTGGGCATTGGGATTGTAAATGCTATGAGGCTTTGCCGCGGGGGAAAGGACTTGTACCGAGTTATTTGGTGGAATGGGTTCGGTGACGGGAGGGTTTTTGCTTGGCGATGACGGCTTTGATTTTTGGGCTAGAGCGACATGAATCCCTGCGATAATAAAAATTACAAGCCATGAAAATTGTAATGTCATTTTCAATCGATGCTTCCTACCTTTGAAAGCAATAGTGTCTTGGGTCAGGTTCATAGCGTTTCGATTGATAAAGGAGGGTGATAATTCATTCTCCAAAAATATGATGCGTTTGGCAATTTCTGCGGTTTCGTTGAGCGTTGCGACCATGATTGTAACGATTGCCACGGTGAAAGGGTTTCAAAATGGAATCAAGGACAAGATAGTGAAGGTTCATGGAAATTACATCATAGACCATGCGGCGAATATGGAGGGGGCGGATCCTTTGGTTGTGGGTGCTCAATTTGTGCCTGAATTTGTAAATAACGCAAATACTTCAGCGCTTAAGGGTTTAGGCATTGAAAGGGCTGCAATATCTGCTAGTAAGGCAGCAATAATAAAGGGTGATGTTGATATTGATGGGGTTGTGGCGAAGGGGATGGGTTACGATGATTTTCATTATTGTATGAATGGCTTTTTACTGAGGCAATTGGATTCATCGGTGATAAAAAATGAGCCGTGGGTATTTATATCTAAATCGCTTTCGTCTCGATTACAGTTAGATACAGGTGATAGGGCCACGTTTGTATTTTTTGTGGAGGATTCGTCGGGTAGGGGGCGGCCGCGCGCAGCGCGGCCGCTCATCGCCGGAATATTTGAAACGGGAATTGAGCAAATCGACAACCAAGTGGTATACGCGGATCTGGCCCTAGTGCAGAAATACCTTAAACCCAAAGCCGGTTTTACAGAAATTGAACTTTGGGAGTCTAAAGATTCTCCAATCAACCTGGCCGCTATCTCTATGCAAACTGCCGCTGGGGAATTGCGTATCTCAGACTCAAAACAGTTTCACCGACAAATCTATGATTGGCTGGCTATCCTAAACACAAACGTATG
>CAJBVU010000097.1 GCA_903959115.1 uncultured Bacteroidota bacterium | reverse complement strand
TTAATTATTGTAAATTAAACAATAAGATTTGTAAAGCATTTTTTCGTTTGTTTAATTTTTATTTACTCAATTTTATACAAAAAGCCCCCCAAAGTCTCAACAAAATCAGCACGACCGCAAACAGGAAATTACAACAAGGATTTTGTCATTGTAATGTCATAAAAATAACCCGAATTTTTTTCCGGTAGTGATTAAACCCTTTCACAAAATGAAAGGTCTATAATCAGAATCCAATCGTGACATCATCTTAATGAAAATCAGAAATCAAAAGCTTCAGCATACAACAGAAAATAATTTTATGACGACTCAATTCAACAATACCAAGCGCAGGAATCTCATCCCCCAGCGCACAATATTCGCCACTATATTGTTGTTTATCAGCCTAAAACCCATTCACATTTCCGCCCAAACAAACACCATCGTATTGGGCAGGCCCACCGACACTTCGATTACCATAAGCATTCAGTTTTCCAAAGACGTCGACTATTTCATCGAATATGGAACCACCCCCGGAATCTATGCAAAATCAACCCCCACCATCAGTCACAAATCGATAAAACCCGACGAAGTAGATCTACACAATTTATATCCCAACACCCAATATTATTACCGCGTCAATTACAAATTACCCGGTGCCACAAGTTTCTCAAAAGAACCAGAACACCACTTCCACACTCAACGACCTACCGGCGAGGAATTCACCTTCACGATTGAAGCAGATGAACATTTATACGATAAAAAAGGTGTCGCCAACATGTACAAAATCACCCTTGCAAATCAGGCCAAAGACAATCCCGATTTCATGCTAAGCCTCGGCGATATTTTTGGAGACGATCACAATCCTTTCACTATCACCTCGGCAGAACTGGATGCCTTGCACAAAGATTACAGACCCTTCCTCGGTGCAATTACTCACTCCATACCCTTCTATGTCTGTCTGGGCAACCACGAAGGCGAAATGGATTATTACCTCCTTAAAAATCCAGGCAACAACCTAGCCCTCAACGCAACGCTTTGGAGAAAATACTATTACCCCAACCCCTACCCCAATGGATTTTATAGTGGCAATGGTGATAAAGAACCCTACGGAGTTGAGAATCCAGAAAATTACTATGCTTGGAAATGGGGCGATGCCCTGTTCGTTGTGATGGATGTTTATAGAGATCAGTGCGATTCCTCCGCCAAACCCGGTTCTTGGAGCTGGACACTCGGTTTGCCACAATATACTTGGCTAAAAAACACCCTCGAATCAAGCACTGCCAAATATAAATTCGTATTTGCCCACCACGTCTCTGGCCAGGGTCGCGGCGCCGCAGTCCAAGCCAAACTTTACGAATGGGGTGGCTACGATGGCAAAGGGGGCATCAACTACAACTTCCCCAATAAACGTCCAGGCTGGGCAAAACCCATTCACAAACTCTTCGTCGACAATGGAGTGAACGTATTTTTTCAAGGACACGACCACCTATTTGCGCATGAAATTCTCGATGGCATACATTACCAAGAAGTGCCCATGCCCTCCGACTCCACCTATATGATTGGCAAACTAGCCAATGCCGATGCCTATACATCAGACACACTCGATGGAACTGGTCATATCAGAGTCAGAGTCAAACCATCCTGCGTGACCGTTGAATATATTAAAGCTTATTTACCCAAAGACACCCTCGATGGCAAACACCACAACGGAGATATTGGATTCTCCTACACCATCGGAAACTGTGGAACTTCAAGCACAACATCAATCTCGGAAACTACAATGTCGGTTTACCCCAACCCCGCCAAAGACAAACTCATCATAAAACTACCCCAAGCCGTCGACCAACTTAACATCAACATTTTCAACGCGCTAGGAGAATTGCAAATCCAAAGTCAAGTCAACGAAATTGATATCAGTCAACTCAAAAATGGATTGTACTACGTCACCGCAAAAGGCGTGAATTACTCCGCCACACAAAAAATCATCGTTCAAAAATAAGATCATGCAATACCGCTCTTTATACCTCGTAATATTTGGAATTTTAGGATTGAATTTTCACATGGCCTATGCCCAAACATTGCGACACACGGAAATGCTCAGTCGTCCAACCGACAAGGAAATCACACTGCAAATTGCATTTACCGACACCTGTGAGGCTTATATCAAATTTGGAACTACAACAGGGAATTACTCAGCCCAAACCAAATGGCAAGGCATGAGAAAAGACAACCCAACGGAGATGGTCATTGGGAATCTCCAGCCCAATACACAATATTTTTATCGATTGGTGTACCGCTCCTTAGGCAGTACCACCGAAATCAGTCGCCCTGAATATTCATTTCATACCGCGCGACCTGCAGGCCAATCGTTTACATTCACGGTTCAAGCCGATCCGCATATGGACGAACAAAGCGATAGCGCAGTCTACCGCCGATGCCTGCTAAACCAACTCGAAGACAAACCCGATTTCATGATCGACTTGGGCGATATCCTTATGTCGGACAAACTTAAAAGTGCCACCACCCGACAAATTCCTCGCGATACTGTCACCTACCGAAGCCATTTGATGCGATCTTACTACGAACTTATTTGTCATTCCGTACCCCTTTACATCGCCATCGGAAACCATGAAGGCGAAAGCGGTTGGGCCAATACAGGCAAATCCAATTGCGTACCTGTTTGGGGCACCGTGGACCGTAAAAAATACTTCCCCAACCCAGAACCCAATGCGTTTTACGCGGGAGACCAGACCTCTTATCCATTTGTAGGCCAAAGAAATAGCTATTTCGCATGGACATGGGGCGATGCGCAATTCATCGTTTTGGACCCCTATTGGAACACCATGCAAAAACCCGATAGTTTGAACGGCTGGCGATGGACCCTAGGCAAAACTCAATATGATTGGCTAAAAAACACCCTAGAAAGTAGTAAATCGACCTACAAATTTGTTTTTATCCATCATTTGGTTGGGGGAGACAAAGACGGACGCGGCGGTGTTGAAATTGCAAACAAATATGAATGGGGCGGCGACAATTTAGATGGGAAGCGAGGCTTCGAAACAGAACGTCCAGGCTGGTACAAACCCATCAAAGACCTACTCACCGAACACAGAGTCAACATTTTCTTTCACGGCCACGATCACTTTTTCGGCAAACAACAAAAAGAATGCATGGTGTATCAAGAGACACCACAACCTAGTCATCCGAATTATTCAACAGTCAATTATGCTGATGATTATGGCTATTTCGAAGGCCAAATCCTACCCAACTCCGGCCACTTAAGAGTTAATGTGTCTCCAACAGGTGTCAAAGTAGAGTACGTCAGGGTCTATAAAGCAAGCGCTGAAACCGCCAATCGCAAGAACAAGGACGTTTCTGCAACCTATTTCATTGGCGCAAAAAACTGCTACGATTCATTATTTACGGGATCTCCCATCATTTGGAATAGCAACTACACCCAAGAATGGGTTCATCCGAACCCCTCACCCGGCGAAACTATGTTTACCTTTACCGTGGGAATTAAAGAGCCCATCAACCTAAATATTTACAATTCCAACGGTCAATTGGTGCGAAGAATTATGAATCAAAACATTCTTGAACCCGGTAACTTTACCATTGTTTGGGACGGAAACGATCAATATGGAAATTCTTTACCCAATGGAAGCTATAATTATTGTCTGCAAGGCCAACAACATGGCGAAAAATGCGGAATCATCATACTAAATAGAACCCACTAACTTTTACATCGCTATGAAAATGCTTAAAACCCTTCTGCTCTCTTTCACCATATTGTTAGCCCAATCCCTTTGTGGACATGATGCGCACTATGAAATCACGGCCCCTCACCAATGGACCATGAAAAATGGCAATTCCTTTTCTGGAAGCTTCTATTTAACCAAAGGCGAAAATGTGCTGATTGAAACTGAACAAGGGATAAAAACGATCCAATTATCGCAACTCAGCACGTACGACAAACAATGGGTTGAAGACAAACTAGATTGGATCAAGAAAATCAATGCGATGCAGAATATTTCAAGCAATCGATTAGAAAACAATATTTTAAGAGAAATTAAACTTGCCAATGAAAATAGGGAAAATACAATTTCCACTGGCTTAACTTCTAATGAAACGCAGGAAAGAACAACAAATAAAAACCACCTCATCTTGATTGGCATCCTACTATGTTTGGCGTTTGCCTTAAGGAAAATTACCGCCCTAAAATCCCTAAAATTTGCGTTTCCAATCCTTATTTCAACAATACTGATTACACTCACGAGCTTCACAGTGAGCAAAGCAAAACGATGGATGGGCAGCACAAGGGTGAGTTTCATGGACTCTGCGTTTTCGTATTACAAACCTGCCGTAAGCACCCGAAATGACAGCAAATATTACTATGTTGAATCACTAGGACTCCCCGATCATGAAACGATGCTCGGAATCACCGGTTGGCAGCAGCAAGTACCCATTCCTCAGTGCTATGTGGGCAGCAATGCTTGGTCGATTCCGTTGAACCCTGTTGTCGCCGCAACCCCCGTACCCGTCAATCAAAACCACTTCCTTCGCGGCGCAATTGCTTTAGCCGTTAACGGGATTGCCATTTTCAACCCCTATACCAATACCGGCGTTGATGCTTTTTTGGATGGCCAGCTCGACCAATACGGCGGGCATTGCGGTAGGGCAGACGATTACCATTATCACATAGCGCCCAATGTACTTTATAGCAAGGTGCCATTAACGTCGCCCATCGCTTTTGCATTGGACGGTTTTGCGATTTATGGCAGCAAAGAACCCGACGGAACTGCAATGAAAACCCTCGATGCCAACCATGGTCATTACGGAAGTGATGGCGTTTATCACTACCATAGCAGCAGTGCAGCGCCA
>CAJBVU010000096.1 GCA_903959115.1 uncultured Bacteroidota bacterium | reverse complement strand
ATAAAGTGTTTGAAGGTGATTTGTTATTTCAGGATGGTTTGATTCAACGTATTGATAGTTCTATCGATGCAAACAATGCTGATGTTGTAGATGCCAATGGTTCATTCGTTCTTCCGGGTGTTATTGATGATCAAGTTCATTTTCGTGAGCCTGGATTGACACACAAAGCATCGATTTTTACTGAAAGTCGCGCCGCATTGGCTGGAGGAACCACTTCCTACATGGAGATGCCCAATGTGAATCCGCAAACTGTTACCAATGCACTATTGGAAGAAAAGTACGCTGTGGGCGCAGCAAATTCCGCGGTTAATTATTCATTTTATTTGGGTGCTACCAATCACAATTTGGAAGAAATCAAAAAAGTGAATCCGAATACAGTTTGTGGTGTTAAGATTTTCATGGGAAGCAGCACGGGCGATATGTTGGTGGACCAACCCCATGCGCTGGAAGGTCTTTTCGCCCATTCCCCAATCCTGATTGCTACCCATTGTGAGAATGAAACGCGCGTTAAGTCGAGATTTGCAGATGCAGTGGCAACTTTTGGTGAGGCTATTCCTCCAAATCAGCATCCAATCATTCGCGATGCCGAGGCTTGTTATTTATCGTCATCTTACGCTATGGAATTGGCGAAGAAACACAATGCACGATTGCACATCCTTCATATTACATCTGAAAAAGAAACCCACCTTTTTAGAAATGATATTCCACTCTCTGAGAAAAAAATCACTGCTGAAGTTTGTGTGCATCACTTACATTTTTCGGATCGGGATTATGAGACATTGGGCAATTTAATCAAGTGTAACCCGGCTATTAAAACAGAAACAGATCGTGCAGCATTGTGGGCCGCCTTACTCGACGATCGGTTTGATGTCATTGCAACGGATCATGCGCCACATACTTGGGCAGAGAAACAGGGTAAATATGCCCAGTCTCCATCAGGTTTGCCATTGGTTCAGCATTCACTTTCGTTGATGATGGACTACGTAGTTGCCGGAAAAATAAGCATCGAAAGAATGGTTGAGAAAATGTGTCACAATCCAGCGATATTGTATCAGATCAATAATAGAGGCTACCTAAGAGAAGGTTATGCTGCGGATATAGTTATGTTGGGCAAAAATAATCGTGCGGTGAATAAATCGGACATTTTATATAAATGCGGTTGGTCGCCCTTGGAAGGCCATCAATTTATTTATCAACCAGAAAAGGTGTGGGTGAATGGGGTGTTGGGATACAACGCTGGATTGACGGAAAACTACAATCCACAGCGATTGTTGTTTAACCGCGGTTAATGGAGTTTTGAGCGTTTAACGAAGAAGGCGGTTAATGCTTGCTCAATGGGCTTTGATACATCAGCGATGAATGAATCAATTCCCAACTGAATGCATTTGTCGTTGAATTGCTTATTCCGTTCCGATTCTATTTTTTGATAGGCCTGTTGAATTTCATCGGGTTGTAGTTTGATGGATTCATTTGTTTCCAAATCCATGAATTTTATGGGTCGATTGCCCGTTGCAAAATCTAGGTTCAGCTCTTGTTCTTCGTGTTGGATTTGTAGCAGCAGGACTTCACATTTTTGAAATCTGAGCATGGCGATATATCTCCAGAAGGAGGCCTCGGCTGCCGCCTCGGCCGGACCCCACAAAAAATCGCTCAATATCACCACCAATTGACGCCGTCCTACGTTTAATATGGCTTCCTCTAATGTTTGCTGTGCCGGAGGATTCGCTATTTTTTGCGTGGATTTTTCATTTAACCAAAGTGGGCTAAGTGCCGCTAACTGTTGCTGGTAGTGACCTCTTGTACTTTTGCAAGCACTTCGTAGGTAGAAACCACTTTCATTGAAAAGACCCAAAGAGAAACTGTCTTTTTGTTGCTGAAGAAGTCCGCCAATTACGGCCGAAGTTAGCGTCCCGAATTTTAATTTCGACTCTATTTTCTCCGGAAAGCGCATACTTGCCGAGGTGTCTAGCCAAATGTGGGCCTTTAAATTCGTCTCCTCGTCAAACTGTTTGATGTATTTTTTGTCGGTTCGAGCCAACAACTTCCAATCAATATTCTTTACACTTTCCCCAGGGTTGTAGGGGCGGTGTTCCGCAAACTCTACTGAAAATCCTCTAAAAGGACTTTTGTGCAGACCCGCAATGAATCCTTCCTTGGCGGAATTGGCCAAAAGTTCAAAATTTGAGTAGGATTGGATTTCTTCGAGTAGCACGGAAGGTTACGCTTGAGAGATTTAAAATGCTTTACTGTTTGAAGATATTAAATGGGTGTAGGAATCATAAAAAAGGCCGGCGAGCCGGCCTTTTTTAATAAGTCTTTTCAAATTACAATTGCGCCTCAATCTTAGATGCAATGTTCTGTTTTGGAACTGCGCCTACGATTTTATCAACCAACTGACCATTTTTGAAAATCAATAAAGTAGGAATACTGCGCACACCATAGGTCATTGAAATATCTGGATTCTCATCCACGTTCAATTTGCCAATTATGGCTTTGCCTGCATATTCATTTGAAAGTTCATCGACCATCGGACCGATCATGCGGCAAGGACCACACCATTCTGCCCAAAAATCTACCAATACGGGTTTGTCTGATTGCAATACAACTTCGTTGAAGTTACTGCTAGTGAATTTTTCTGCCATTTTGCTGATTTTATATTATTACGAATTTATGAAATTTCTGCGGTTAACGGATAATTTCTTTCATTTTAGCAACACCAATGCCAAACAGTGCGTAGTCATAAAAAACGGGGTCGTGGGGTCTAAATGCACGCAATCTGTCGGTCAATTCCATACACGACTGCCAATCTGACTTATCTCTTTGTAATAATCCCATTTCAATGGCGATGCGTTGAACGTGGACGTCGAGCGGACATAATAGTTCCGACATCGATACCTTAGACCAAATCCCAAAATCCACTGGAGACTTTTGTCGAACCATCCACCGGAAATACATATTTAAGCGCTTACAAGCACTGCCCTTTGTCGGCGATGCCAAGTGTTTATCTGTTCTTCTTTCATGTGGAAATTCTGCCCAAGCCGATTGAAAAGAAACAAGTGCCTCAAAAACTTGAGAACCCTTAGGCGCCTCAAGAACTGCGGGCGTAAAAAACAAATCCTCCAAACTCGGCGAAGTCTGATAATGCTGCCTAAAAAATGAAATCATCGAAATCACATCATCACCGTTTAAGGTCCGATGCACAAAGGATTGAAATCGCTTTAAGTCAGAAGGCTCGTGCTGTGTGATAAAGTCGAAAGGTGCATCATCCATCAAAAGCATGAGTTTCTGAGCACTCTTGATAATCGTTTTACGCTGACCCCATGCCATAATCGCGGCAAAAAAGCCAGCAATTTCAATGTCTTGAAGTCGAGAATAGCGATGTGGAATTTGAACGGGATCAAATTCAATAAAAGCGTTTTCTTCTACCTCTTTGGCCCAAAAATCCAATAAGTCCTTAATCTCAAGGTCCGTCATAGTTGTTTAACCCAGTACATTAGATTTTTCACAAAAACCGCATCACGGTATAATTCACGGATTTCGTCAATTGCAAAATCGGAATATTATCAAACCTTGGCCAAAGCACCTTCAAGGTCAGCAATCAAATCGTCTACGTGTTCTATGCCAACGCTCAAACGAATCAAACTGTCCTTCAATCCATTGGCTTCGCGCTCAGCCTTAGGAATGCTGGCGTGCGTCATCGTTGCTGGGTGACCTACCAAGCTCTCAACACCGCCCAAACTTTCAGCCAAAGCGAAGAGGTGAGTTGATTTCAAGAAGGTCAAAGCCTTTTCAATAGCATCATCTTTCAGCGTGAAAGAGATCATCCCACCAAAATCCTTCATTTGCTTTTTAGCCACCGCATGATTGGGGTGAGATTCAAAACCAGGCCAATATACATCGCCCACTTTAGGGTGATTTTTTAGCCAATGTGCGATTTTCGCTCCGTTTTCGCAATGACGTTGCATACGAATATGAAGCGTTTTGATGCCTCTCAATGTCAGAAAGCAATCCATCGGCCCAGGGGTCGCCCCGCATGAATTCTGAATAAATGCCAAACGATCCTTGAGCTCATCACTGGAGGTACACAAAACACCCATCACCACATCGCTATGACCATTGATATACTTTGTAGCCGAATGCATTACTATATCCGCACCCATTTTTGCAGGATTCTGCAAATAGGGAGAAGCGAAGGTGTTATCGACCACAACGATGCTGTTATACTCATGTCCAATTTGAATCATGAGCTCAATATCAATGATGCGCAACAACGGATTTGTAGGCGTTTCCACCCAAACCATTTTGGTTTTAGCATTCATCACGGCGCGGACGGCCGCTTCATCGCTCATATCAACGAAATGAAACTTAATTCCGTATTGGGCAAATATTTTTGTAAACAAGCGATACGTGCCACCATATAAGTCATTGGTACTAACCACTTCATCACCAGGTTGTAACAACTTTGCGCAAGCATCAACCGCGCCCATTCCGGTGCTGAAACACAAACCATAACTAGTTCCTTCCAATGCCGCCAAGTTTTTCTGAAGAACGTCGCGCGTAGGATTTTGGGTCCTTCCGTATTCGTATCCTTTATGGTCGCCAGGTGCCGCTTGAACATACGTACTTGTCTGAAAAATAGGGGTCATGATTGCACCTGTAGTTGGGTCAGGCTCGATGCCTGCGTGCAAAACCAACGTTTCTATGTGATTTGATTTCATGGTGTTCTTTTTCTGTTGCTATTTGAAGGAATTCTATTTTGTTGATGGTGACAGTCTACTGGTTTTGGCAAACGATAACTATCAAATGCGAAATTACGATTTCGGTTCGATGTCTTTTAACACTTCTTCCACGATGCGAGGAAAATGTTGTCCTTCGAGTTGATGAATTTTTTGTGCGATATCATAGGCCGTATCACTGGGGAGTACTTCACATTTGGCCTGGTAAATGACAGCGCCTTCATCATAATGTTCATTGACCCAATGAATCGTAATGCCGCTTTCATTTTCGCGGGATTCCACAACCGCTTCGTGAACTTTCATTCCATACATGCCTTTGCCTCCGAACTTTGGTAGTAGGGCAGGGTGGACATTGATTACATGAGGGAATTTAGAAAGCAGTCGCGACGGGAATTTCCATAAAAATCCGGCCAAAACAATTAAATCGGGATTGTACTCGTTCAAAATAGAATCGATTCTATCGCCAGTTTTCCATTCTTCTCTGGTGAAAAGTTCACAAGGAACGCCCAGTCTTGAAGCCCTTTCAAAAACGCCAGCACCAGAAATATTGCAAAAAATGGACGAAACAGTAATATCAGTTCCGGCAAAGTGATTCACTATATTTTCTGCGTTGCTACCGCTGCCCGATGCGAAGATTACAATTTTCACTGCGCTAAGTTCAATTGTGAGACCATGATTTCCAACTCGCGCATCAATCTATTCCGTGGTTGATTGGGAGCGAAAATAAATCCATCAACTGCAACATAACGATGATTTGCTGTATCGCGTATTACACGCCTCAAAAAGGGTCCGCGTCTGTTCGTGTTCAATTCAGTTTGCCAGCCACTCATCCAATATTCAAGTCCTTGAGGACCGTTCACTGTCCACTTTCTAACAGGGAATTGACCGCTTTCACTGATTTCAACCCAAGTACCTTCAGCGGTTTTTAAATATTTTTTTGTCAGGGTGTTGCGTGCCGAGATTTGATCCTCTAATGAATCAGAGCCTGCAATAAACTGAAGCATCAAATTGCTGTGATAGTTTCCAGTTTCTTGACGTAACCATAGGAAATCGTTCGCTTTGGCTACCAATTTTAATTCGGCGGATAACATTGCCTTTACAGCATAATTGGCTTCGATGGCCGCAGAAATACTATCACTATAACGATTTTGAACGAGACTAGGATGATGCAAGCCATGGTCAGTAACTGAAGCAACTGTGTTTTGTAAGTCAAATTGCTTAGTAATATTAAACAATGACTTTTGATTTGCCTGAAACCAAGAGGATTTAATATTTTCTCCATCGGAGTGAAGGTCATGAATCAGCAATACCACCTGCGGGACAGACCAAACGTTACTGATCCATGTGCATTGGATGTTGTTAATGGTTGTGTCTTTTAGAATTCTTTTGGCATTAGCCATTTTTTTGTTCGATGGCTGCTTAATTTCTTCAAATTTGCTTTTAGGATCAATAATCCAAACCAATGGTGCGGATTGCATTTTATTATGTGTTGCTATATCCTCTTCCTCCATCTGGGAGAAATTATGTAATTCAAAGTCGAACATCGCTTCGTAATAACCATCGCTAGATACGGTAAGATTTTCTTCGAAACGATTCAAATTACTGTCAACTGCCCAACGTGTTTGAGTGAAAATCTCGTTTGCGCTATCCTCAAAGAAATCGGGATAAAAAACGGTGATTCTGCCCGCTACACCGGTAGATGTATCCCTTTTGGACGCATCGCTGCTTGAATTACAACCTGAACTCAGTAGGAGTAAAACAACTGTAGTAATTCCAATCCCAAATTTAAAATGTTTACGGGATGATGACATCAACGGTGTTTGGGTTTTTGTATGATAAGCCTTTGTCCCACTTGGATATTGTTTGATCGCAAGTGATTCCATGTTTTAATTTGGGTTACAGTCACTCCATGGGTGCGGGCAACCAAACTCAGTGTTTGTCCGCGCCTAACAACGTGAATAATTCTAGATGTGCTAGCTGATTTCGCGGGTGCGTGATATGCTGCGGCAGTGGCTCCCGAAACGTGAGCACCCCGAGGGACTGATTTTGGATAGGCGTAGGGTGCACGATAGTTGGTAGGGACGTATGCTCCTTGAAATTTAGCAAATGAAGCAGCACTATCAAATCGATCAATGAAATCCATGCTCGCGGAATAGGGCATCAAAATGACACTATTGGTTGCCATGTCTGTATTTTGATTTAATAACTCTTGATTTAGGCCAGTTAAATTGTGTTGGCTGCCCAAATATTCATTGATTTTCCCCAAATGCATCGTAGAGTCTATTTTGGTTGGAGCTAGCACTATACTGTGATCGTTGTGCAATTCGTTTTTGCCTTTTTGGGTAAAGTTTAGCACATAAGCTACAGCAATAAATTTGGGAACATAGTTCTGGGTTTCTTTGGGTAGAAATGGCAATACTTCCCAGAAATTAGTTCTTCCACCACTTCTACGAATGGCTTTTTGCACGTTACCCGGTCCACAATTGTAAGAAGCGATGCTAAATAACCAGTTGTTAAAGATGGATTGAGAGTTTGCGAAATATTCACACGCTTTCTGAGTACTTGCAACAATACTCTTACGGTCGTCGCACGGGTATCCAATTCGCATCCCCATTAACTTTCCTGTATAAGGCATAAACTGCCAAAGTCCTGTTGCTCCGCACCATGATACCGCACTCGGATTTAAGTTGGATTCAATTACAGAAATATACTTCAATTCAGTAGGTAGTCCATTTTTATCCAAAATTTCCTCAAAAATCGGAAAGTACAATTTCATTCTTTCGTGGATTTGGTTAAAATAACCTTCGCCGTAACCTAAGTAATAACGAATGTGTTGTTCTACCAAACGATGATATTGGAATGGGATGGTACTTCCAATTTGTAACATCATTTCTTCAAATTCCTTACCGTTGCGATACCGTTGTTCTACGTAATTTACAGGAGAGTGTGAAGGAATATTGCCCAATAATTGCTGGGTAAGGCTATCGATTCTCGCAATGTGATTCTCGCCCATTGGATTCAATGGCGCTTGGGCGTTAGCATTCGAAAATGTCATAATTGCCACTGTGATTGCGATGAAGATTTGTTTTGTCATTTTGTTCAAAAGTAACTTCGTTAAAGTTCGCTTCCAATAAGCAAAGACTGAGCCAAAAATAAAGGGCACTCTACAAATGTGTATATTTGTAATAATCTAAATGTAGGAATGGTGCGAAGCCTTTACTACCTTAGAGGTACTAAAAATCATACAGTCCGTGGCATTGTCAAAAAATATTATATCGCCAGAATCCCAAGCGCAGACGCAGTTGCAAACAGTTGCTAAATTTTTTAAAGGGGGGTCTTTGAATATTGGAATTCCCAAAGAGGTGACATTTCAAGAAAATCGCGTTCCTCTCACTCCCGCTGCAGTAGCTTATTTTACGAGCAACGGGCACCGAATAGTGATTGAATCGGGCGCTGGACGCAATGCGAATTTTTCTGATATCCAGTTCAGTGAAGCGGGCGCTGAAATAGTTCATTCCAATAAAGACGTTTACGCTTGCGATACGATTTTAAAGATTGATCCGCCTACATTAACCGAAATCGAGTTGATGAAGCCGGGTCAGTTGTTGATTTCTGCATTGCAAATCAATCAGTTGGATTCGGTGCTTTTGCGGAAATTGATGGAGAAAAAAATCAATGCGATGGCGTATGAATATTTGGAAGACGATGGCGGAACACGCCCGATTATTCGTGCAATGAGTGAAATCGCGGGAACAGCTAGTATCCTGATTGCCGCGGAATATTTAAACAATACCCATATAGGGAAAGGTGAGTTGCTAGGCGGATTTGCAGGTGTTCCACCCACACAGGTTGTGGTAATTGGAGCCGGTGCAGTGGGAGAATTTGCCACGAAAGCAGCATTGGGATTAGGGGCAAACGTAAAGGTATTTGATAATAACATGTATAGACTGCGCAGAATCCAGAAATCGTTTGGTTTCCATTTATATACTAGTACCATTCAGCCGCAAGTGATTAAAAATGCCATCGCCAGTGCCGATGTAGTCATTG
Source organism: uncultured Bacteroidota bacterium (assembly GCA_903959115.1). Lineage (GTDB taxonomy): Bacteria > Bacteroidota > Bacteroidia > NS11-12g > UBA955 > UBA955. Next base: position 13,745 of record CAJBVU010000096.1, on the reverse strand, counting down.
GTGCCTTGGCTGGCAATACCGCTAGAAGTCCAATCGTAGTTTCTGAAGAAATGGTTATGGGCATGCGCGCTCATTCTGTTTTGATTGACGTAGCCATTGATCGCGGTGGGAATTTCGAAACTAGTGAGGTTACCAACCACGAAAAACCGGTATTCCATAAGCATGATGTCATCCATTACTGCGTACCAAATATCGCCTCGCGTGTAAGTCGTACCGCCAGCTATACTCTAAGCAACGTCTTTACACCAATGCTAGATGAAATGGCTCAAATGGGTGGTTTTGGTGAGTTTTTGAAAATGAAAGCGGGTGTTAGAAAGGGGACTTACTTGTATCGTGGTAGCCTTACCAATAAGAATTTGGCTGATAAGTTTGGTATCAAATACCACGACATCGATTTGATGGTGGGGTTGTTTATGTAATGGCTTAGCCGATTTGATGATGTAGTTTATCCGCTTTGATGCCAGAGAAATGCGTTTCTACTCTACTGGCATGTGTGTCGGTGATTAAGATCTGACCGAAAGAAGTTTCGCCAACCAATTCGATGAGTCGTTGGGCGCGATCAGCATCAATTTTTTCAAAAATATCATCCAAAAGTAAAAGTGGACATTTTTGCGTCACCGATTGGAAGTATCTATACTGGGCAAGTTTAAGGGCGATGATGAAGCATTTGATTTGTCCCTGCGAACCAAATTTTTTCAAAGGCAATCCATCCAAGTTGAATTGCAAATCATCCTTATGAATGCCAAAAGTGGTGCGTTGTGCCGCCGAATCAATGCGATGATTGTTATACAATATATCGGCAAAACTGCCTTCGCTCAAAGTACTCTCGTATTGCAGTTCTGGTGATTCTTTGCTCTGACTTAAATCTTTATAAATGGGTACAAAAAACTCCAAAAATTTCTCGATAAATTCCTTCCTCTTTGCATGAATCAGTTCCCCCGTTGGGATGAGTTTGGAGTCAAAACTGCCCAATAAATCCGGATCAATGAAACGACCTTGCATGTTTTTTAACAGGGCATTTCTTTGGTCTAACGACTTTTTATAGATGCTGAGATTTTGGAGGTAGGCGGCATCGATCTGACAGAGGCTTAAATCAATAAATTTTCTTCTTTCTTCACTGCCACTCAAAACCAAGTCGATATCGTACGGTGTGATAAAAACCGTTTGAATTAATCCAATATGGTCCAATAATCTTGAATAGGGTTTGTCGTTCTTTTTGATGGTCTTTTTTCCTGTTTCAAATTGTACCAAAATATTTGCTGGCATTTCGCCTTCAAATTTCCCTTTGATGGTGAAAAAGGATTGTTGATGTTGGATGATTTGACTGTCGATGCCGTTGAAATAACTTTTGGCATTGGCCAAATAATGCACCGCATCCAAAATGTTGGTTTTTCCAATTCCATTGGCCCCGGTGATGGTATTTATCCCATTGCAAAATTCCAGCGACAACTCGTTGTGGTTCTTGAATTGAAATAGTTGCAATTTTGATAAATACACATGGCAAAAGTAATTCAAATGGTCGGAATGACCTTGGTTTCAAGGCAGTTTGAGTTATGCTAAATTGTCCACATTGCTTAGCGGTTTTTCTCTTTTGATTTAACTTCGTTATTTCAATAGCATGCCAGTTTTTTCCCACTTACACGTCCATACTCAATACTCGTTGTTAGACGGGGCAGCAAGCATAAAAAGCCTGGTAAAGAAGGCCAAAGCCGATGGTATGCCGGCGCTGGCAATAACCGATCACGGCAACATGTTTGGTGCGTTTGAGTTTTATCAAGCAGTAACCGCCGAAGGGTTGATGCCTGTTATTGGTTGTGAGTTTTATGTGGTGGAAGATCGCTTTCAGAAATCCTTTACCCAAGGGGCAAAAGACAAACGATATCATCAATTGTTGTTGGCGAAGAATCAAAAAGGTTATGCAAATTTGAGTAAACTCTGTTCTCTGGGTTACTTAGAAGGTTTGTATAGTAAATACCCTCGTGTTGACCGTGCGCTTATCGAACAATACAGCGAAGGCCTAATCGCCACAACATGCTGTATTGGTGCGCAAGTGCCTCAAGCTATTCTCTGGAAAGGCGAAGAAGAGGCTGAAAAGGTATTTTGTGATTGGCACAGGATTTTTGGCGATGATTACTATATTGAGCTTCAGCGACATGGACTAAAAAACTTAGATGGCACAGGTATTTCGCAGGAAGATATCAATCAAACTTTATTAAAATTTGGTAAAAAGTATAACGTGCATGTCATTGCGACCAACGATTCTCATTATACGGAAAAGACAGACGCAAATGCCCACGATATTTTATTGTGTATCAATACTGGTGAATTTCAAAGTACCCCCAAAGCGAGCAACGAAGAGGGGGGTAAGGGATTCCGATTTGCGTTTCCGAACGATGAATTCTTCTTTAAATCACAAGCCGAAATGGCGGCGCTTTTTCACGATATTCCGGAGGCTTTGGATAATACCAACCGATTGTTGTCGACCATTGATCCTCCGAAACTCTCAAGAGATATCGTTCTTCCCAATTATGAATTGCCAATAGGATTTGACGACCAGAATGTTTTCTTAAAGCATCTCGCCTATGCTGGATGTATGAAGCGATATGGTGGTGTAATTCCTTTGCCAGTGCAAGAAAGATTGGATTTTGAATTAAATACAATCACTCATTCGGGTTTTGCGGGATACTTTTTGATTGTTCAAGATTTCACCACTGCAGCGCGCGAAATGGATGTGTGGGTTGGCCCAGGTAGGGGTTCTGCGGCTGGGAGTTTGGTGGCTTATTGTTTGGGGATCACCAATGTGGATCCGGTAAAGTACGATTTGCTTTTTGAGCGTTTCTTGAATCCGGAAAGGGTGAGTATGCCCGACGTGGATATTGACTTCGACGATCAAGGTCGGGATCGTGTGATACAGTATGTTGCCAAAAAATACGGTGAACGTCGCATCGCACAAATTATCACCTATGGTACGATGGCTGCCAAAAGTGCGATTCGCGATGTAGGTCGTGTGTTACAATATCCTTTGCAGAGTACAGATCGGTTGTCAAAATTGGTGGTAGGGAATTTGAACTTGCAAACATTGTTGCATGCGAATCCTGATGATTTGGCCAAAGACGATTCCAAAAACTTAAAGCCGGAAGAAATCGATGCAATTCGTGAAATTCAGCGAGTATATCAAGGTAAAGACGATGCGTCAAAAGTGCTTCACGATGCAGAAAAACTTGAAGGCAGCGTAAGAAATACCGGTGTTCACGCTTGTGGAATCATTATCGCACCACAAGATATTGAAGATTTAGTTCCAGTTGCGTTGTCAAAAGAATCTCAGTGGATTCAAGTGCAGTATGATGTCAACCAGATTGAAAAAGCGGGCTTGCTCAAAATGGACTTTTTAGGTCTGAGTACGCTTACCATCATGAAGGATGCCATCAAGCTGATTAAAGAAACTACGGGCGATGAGATTGAATTGGATTTAATTCCTCTGGATGATGTCAAAACATATGAGTTGTTTCAACGTGGAGATACCAATGGTGTGTTTCAGTTTGAAAGTCCAGGGATGCAAAAGTATATGCGTGAACTTAAGCCAACGCATTTTGGAGATTTGATTGCCATGAATGCTTTGTACCGACCGGGGCCGTTAAAGTATATCCCAGATTTTATTGATAGAAAGCATGGTCGCAAGCCGGTGGAGTTTGACCTTCCCGAAATGGAAGATTACCTCAAGGAAACCTATGGAATTACCGTTTATCAGGAGCAGGTGATGTTGCTGAGTCAGAAAATCGCAGGGTTTTCCAAGGGTAAGGCCGATGAGCTGCGTAAGGCGATGGGTAAGAAAAATAAGAGTATCATCGACAAATTAAAGGGTGATTTCATGGCTGGGGCGACCGAGAAAGGGTTCCCAGAAAAGGTGCTTGAGAAGATTTATTCCGACTGGGAAGAATTTGCGCAGTATGCATTTAATAAGTCGCATTCAACATGTTATGCGGTTATTGCTTTTCAAACGGCATACTTAAAAGCCAATTATCCAGCTCAATTTATGGCCGCGGTGTTGAAGAGTAACATGGGAGATATCAAAAAGATTACCTTTTACATGGAAGAATGCCATAAGCAGGATATTAAGGTGTTGGGTCCGGATTTGAATGAAAGTAGGAGTGTGTTTACGGTGACAAAAAGCGGGCAGATTCGTTTTGGATTGAGCGCGGTGAAAGGCGTCAGCGAAGTCGCGGTAAATGAAATTTTAAAGGAACGCGACGAGAAAGGTGTATTCAAGAGTTTGTTTGATTTATCCACTCGTGTTAACCTGAGGTCTGTGGGAAAACGCACGTTGGAATCTATGGCAAAGGCTGGTGTATTTGATTTTGATCCGCGATACCACAGGGCTCAATATGTGAAGGAAGATTCAAATGGTGTAAACGGGATAGAATTGGCGGTAAGGTATGGTACTCGAATTCAGCATGAGCGCTTTACGGGTCAGATGGGTCTGTTTGGTGGTGGTGCGAATTTGGATAATGTAGAGCCGAAGTTGCCTCAAGTAGATAAAATGACTTTGCTAGAGGAATTGAAAGAGGAAGAGGAGTTGGTAGGGGTATTTTTGAGTAAGCATCCGCTAGACGATTTCAAATTTGTATACGACAGTATTGTGACGCATTCGGTGAAGGAATACAGGGAGAATCTTGAGAATAAGACTCCGATTGTTTTTCAAATGATGGGTATAATTACCAGTGCCAAAGATTTTATGAGTCAGAAAGGCAATCCATATGCTCGATTCAACTTTATGGATTACACTGGGACGGTGGAGATTTCTATTTTTACCGATAAGTATTTGAAATTCAAGAATTTGATTGATAAGGATTATATATTGTTGATTCAAGGTCAGACCGATTATTCCAAAGCAAAGGACGAGATGCGATTGAATATCAATGCGATGCAGTTGGTGTCTGATATCGATGCGATGGCTCTGTATAAGTCGGTGCATGTTGAAATGACACCTTCCGACTTGGAGCAAGGGAAGCACCAAATCGTAAGCGATGTGTTGAGTCAGTTTCCTGGGAAATGTCCGTTATATTTCAATTTTTACGATGCCGACGACAATATGACTGTGAGGATGGTTTCCAAGGCGGGATTGAATTTTGTTTCTGAGGTAAGGGGGATGTTAGATGAAATGGAAGTGAAATATGCGCCTAAATTGGATGAACGTTGGGTACCAGAAAGAAAAGATGAAAGTCGCAGGTTTTACAATAGCTAGGAACATCGTGAAGGCGGATTATCCTTTGCGGGAGGCTTTGCTTTCTGTGTTGCCGCTGTGCGATGATTTTGTGATTGCGGTGGGGGATTCTGATGATGGGACAAAGGATTATTTGCAGGCGATGCAGGAGCCTAAAATCCGATTGTTTGATACGATTTGGGATGATAACAAACGAGTAGGAGGTGCTGTCTTGGCGGATGAAACCAACAAAGCGTTGGCCGATGTCCCCGCTGATGCCGATTGGCTAGTTTACATTCAAGCTGATGAGTGTTTGCATGAAAAGTATGTCCCCATGGTTAGGACAGCAATGGAAAAGTACCTTCATGATGAAGAGGTTGATGCATTGTTGTTCGACTACCTGCATTTTTATGGAAATTACTCCATGGTTGGCGATTCGCGTCGTTGGTATCGCAATGAAATTAGAATAATAAAAAATCATCGTAACATAATCAGCTGGAAAGACGCGCAAGGTTTTAGGACCGCGGATGCGAAAAAACTAAAAGTGGCTCATTGTGGGGCTTGTATTTACCATTATGGCTGGGTGAAGCATCCCAAATTTCAGCAACAGAAACAAGCGCAGTTCCATCGGTTGTGGCACGACGATAAATATATGTTAGATAAGGTGTTGACATCGGAATCATTCGATTATTCAAGCATCGACTCGTTGAAGCATTTTGATGGCACACACCCCGAGGTCATGATGTCGAGAATTGAAGCCATGGATTGGACGTTCGAGGTTGACCCAACAAAAAAGAATTTTGGTTTCAAAGCCAGGATGTTGTATTTTATTGAGAAGATGTTTGGATGGAGAGTGGGAGAGTACAAAAATTATCAATTGATCAGATGAACGAAAACAAGAGAGTGATTGTAATTGGAGCCGGTGCTTCAGGATATTTTGCGGCCATTCGCATCAAAGAACTATGTCCAACCGCGGAAGTCGTTTTGATGGAGAAAACGGGTAAGACATTGGCGAAGCTGCGCATTAGCGGAGGCGGTAGATGTAATGTAACCCATGATGTTACGGGCAATGCTCAATTGTTGGAGCATTATCCTAGAGGAAAGAATTTCTTAAAGAAGGTCTTTTATCGTTGGGGTGTTCCTGAAACTAGGGAATGGTTTGAGAAAAATGGTGTTGAATTGAAGGTGGAAGAGGACGGACGTATTTTCCCAGTGAGCGACTCATCCGAAACCGTTGCACAATTGCTTGAATGGAGGGCGAAAAAATTGGGTGTGGAACTGATGTTGAATTCTTCAGTAGTTACCATTGTTCCGATGCCAAAAGACGGTTTTTATCGTTGGCAAATCAATACTAACACTAGTGGAAGTGAGATGGCTACGGATGTTGTGATGGCTATGGGTGGATTCCCTAAATTGTCTCAATACAATATGGTTGCGAGCTTGGGGATTGAAATCGTGACGCCAGTACCGTCTTTGTTTACCTTCAATATTAACGAAACCACTTTGCATGACTTACATGGCGTTGCTGTGGTTGATGCCAAGGTGAAGTTGGTTGGCTATCCCGAGAGTTACAACGGCCCGTTGATGGTTACACATTGGGGGATTAGCGGCCCCGCCGTACTAAAAACCAGTGCATGGGCTGCCAGATGGTTGAATGAAAAGGCTTATGTTAACACGGTGTTAGTATCTTGGGTGAATCTGTCTGAGGAAGAGTTAAGACAACAATTAAAAGAAAATATCAGGTCGAATCCCAAGAAAATGATTTCAAATTTGGGGATGGATGGCGTGCCTAAACGACTTTGGGATTTTATTTTAAGTCGTGCTCAGACGCCGGTGAGCAAGCAAAGTGCCGACTTGAGTAAATACGAATTCAACAAAATTGTTGAGAATGTGATTCGAATGCCATTTGAAGTGGATGGCAAAACAACGTTTAAGGAGGAGTTTGTTACAGCGGGTGGGATATCGCTTACTTCGGTAGATTCTAATACGATGGCAATTAAATCTCAACAAGGATTGTATGCAACCGGTGAGGTTCTAGATATTGACGGAGTAACAGGGGGCTTTAATTTTCAAGCGGCATGGTCAACAGCGGCAATTTTGGCTGAGGCCATCGCTAAGCAATAATGCGTTTTGTTACCGAAAGCAATGATTGTTTAAGCTTTATTCTTTATCAGTGAATTTATACCCTAAACCACGGTGACTTAAAAAGTACTTAGGGTTTTTTATATCAGATTCAAAGTACTTTCTAAAGGCCAGAATAAAATTATCGATCGTTCTAGTACTTGGGAAAACGGTATAGCCCCAAACGGTTTTCAGAATTTCTTCACGCGTAACCACTTGTTCCTTTCTTTCTACGAGCAATCGTAAAAGCTGAGCTTCTTTTTTAGTGAGCTTGAATTCGCCGTCAACGCCGATTGCTTTGTATGTATTGAAATCTACATGGTTATTGCCAAATTGGAACTCCATAAAGTTGATGACAGCATCTTCTCTGTGGGCTCGCATGAATATTTTTTGTACGCGCAACAATAACTCCTCTAGCTCGAATGGCTTGCTCATATAGTCATCAGCGCCGGCTTTGAGTCCATTGATTCTGTCTTGGGCAGTACTCCCCGCTGATAAAATTAAAATAGGAATGTTGTTGCTTGAAAGTCTAATGTGGTGTGTGGCGGTTAAGCCATCCATGCTAGGCATCATGATGTCCATGATAATCATGTCGAAACTTTCCGTCTTTATTTTGTTGATTGCAACAGCGCCATGCGGAGCCAAAGTGACACGGTATCCCTCGGCTTCTAAATTGATTTTCAACAATTCGGCGAGGTCTGTTTCATCCTCGACGACTAAAATTCGGTAATTGCTCATTCCATTCTGAAGTCGCTAGCGTTAAAATTAATTACAAAAGTTGAACCTTTCGGATTGTTTGCTTGGACTTCGATGCGGGCATCATGGAGTTGGAGTATCTGTTTAACCAAATACAATCCCAGGCCGGATCCTGAACGACTACGTGTCTTTTCATTTCCCACTCGATAGAACTTTTCAAAAATCCTAGTTCGCTCTATCATAGGTATGCCGATGCCTTGGTCTGAAATTAGAATTTGGCAATGTTCGTTATTTATGATTGAGCTCACGATTACATTAACGCCATTTGGTTCACTATATTTTATAGAGTTAGTGAATAAATTTATAAATGCGATTTTCATCATATAACTATCGCAGTAAATTAAAAAATTCGAAGGTATTACTAAACTAATTTTTAGTATTTGTTCATCTGTGAATTGACAATCGACCAAGGCTTTTTGAATAATATCCGAACAGGATTCCCATTTTTTCTGTGCAACGGGCAAGCTATTTTCAAATTGCGTGGCCAAAAGTACCCTTTCCATCATGCCCGAAAGTCTGTCGATATTCTTCTTTGAAATCTCTAATACACGATCTTGTGCCTCAATATTTTTGTTGCGAATTACTGTCTCAATGGCCAGTTTCGCAGCTGCGATTGGGGTTTTTAATTCATGAGTTACCGCCATCATGAAGTTAGTCTTTTGAAGGTTGAATCTCAGAATCCGATCGATGTAAATGTACATTGCCAAAATGATGATTAAAGTGATTAATCCAATTGCAACCCCTTCGCCCAACCAAGCCGTTGATTTGCGATCCAATCTAAGGTCCAATGATTTAATTACTTCTGGTTTGATTGATACTTGAACAGTAGCAATATTCATTAAGGTGTCGTAGGTGATGAGTGTGTTGAAATCGTGATAATTATTATTAACAAATAATTTAATTTTTTCATTGAATGAATTTAAATCATTTTTAGAAACAACGATACTTAAAAAATACTTATTTTCATGATGATATTTTACTCCAAATGCAGTGGCTATGTCCTCTATGCAAATTCGCTGTTCGGAGCTTAGGATTTTCTGTTCCATTAGAAATTCCGTTTTACTGTATTTTAGCAATGAGAAAGTCCACCAACCTAGAGCGGCAATCATATAGCTAGCAATAAAGATTGCGATTCCTGTGAGTATTTTTCTTTGCGACATGATGTTGGGATTTTTAAGTTATGGGCTTGTAATACACAAAGTTCGTATTATTCGGGCTAAGATTTTATATTGCGTCGTTATCATTGGTTTTTCCCGCAATGATGTTAAAATATGAAACCCATCCAGGAAATCATTTTAGAATTTCAAAACGCAATTCCAGGTCTTGAATTTATTTCAAATTCCTTAGATATGAAGGAATATGGTTCTGATTATACAGAAGATCTGTACTTTCCTCCAACAGTTGTTTGTTTCCCGCGTTCTGCAGAAGAAATTTCAATACTGGTGAAAATTTGTAATCAGTATTCATTCCCAGTGTATACCCGAGGTGCCGGCACAGGTTTGTCGGGCGCTTGTTTGCCTGTTCGGAATGGACTCGTTTTGAGTACAAAAAAGTTGAATAAAATATTGGATATCGACACCAAGAATTTAACAGTAACAGTTGAGTCAGGGGTTGTGAATGCCATAATTAAAGAAGCTGTGGAAGACCACGGGTTATATTATCCGCCGGATCCCGCCTCTCAAGGTAGTTGCTCTATTGGAGGAAATTTGGCTCATGGCGCGGGAGGACCCCGCGCCGTGAAGTACGGAATTACGCGCGACTATGTATTGAATTTGGAAGTGGTATTGCCAACAGGTGATATCATTTGGACAGGTGCGAATACCCTAAAAAACTCTACGGGATTTTCCCTAACCCATTTGATGATCGGCAGCGAGGGAATGCTTGGCATTATCACAAAAGCCGTCCTCAAATTAATTCCAAAGCCCACTCAAGAATTATTATTGCTTGCCGCGTTTAATAATCTCGAAGATTGTGCTTCTGCCGTAAATGCGGTATTACTATCGAAATTTAAACCCTGTGCCATCGAACTAATGGAGAAGTCGGGAATTGAGATTTCGATGAATGCAACACAAACTCCTTTTCCAACCCATGAATCAGCCGAAGCATATCTACTTTTTGCCTTTGATGGATTTGAAGGCGAAGTTCTTTTTGAGCAAGCCGAAGGTATATTTGAAATATTAGATGGATTTAATGCCATTGAAATCTTGCCATCACCCAACGCTGATGTGGCTGCACAGTGGTGGAAAGTGCGACGTTCCATTGGTGAAACAGTGAAACAAATTTCTCCTTACAAGGAAGAAGATACCGTTGTGCCTCGCTCCGAAATGCCTATGTTGTTGAGAAAGGTCAAAGAAATTGGGTTTAGATACGGATTTCAATCTGTTTGTTATGGGCATGCCGGCGACGGAAATTTACATGTCAATATTCTCAAAAACAACCTAACCGATGAGCAATGGAACAATGAGATACCCAAAGCAATCACTGAGATATTTGAACATTGCAAACAAGTGGGTGGCACCATCTCTGGTGAACATGGTATTGGACTTGTCCAAAAAGATTACCTACCAATTGTATTTGGTGAGACCCATTTTGCACTCATGCACGGAATTAAGAATACGTTTGATCCCAATCATATACTCAACCCGGGTAAATGGCTTAATTAATCGAGAGTTCTTATTGCATTGTTTGAGAACGCAATGGGTTTTTCGGCGAATAGAACTTTTGTTTTTGCCCAGGTCGATCTAAACAATTCTGAATGTCGATAAGCTTCTAAGGCATCTTCATGCTCCCAAATGCTAAAAGTGCTCATTTGATAAGGTTTGTCAGTTGTTTGAAGTAACGTCAAACCCAAACACCCTGGGAAATTTCTAATATGAATTTTTGACGCATCGAACACCTCCAAAAACGAATCAATTTCGTCTTCTCTGAACGTCATAGTTACGATGCGATGAATCATGGAGCAAATTCTAACAATATGTTTCTTCCTTCGGTCAAACTCAAATATTGGACGGCAGATCCCGCATTTACAGCCACTTGCATAATGTCGCCATAACCAAATAAACACAGTTCCATACCCTCCATAACGTCATTATAACCGTTACTCAATTGTTTAATCTCCATTGAATGGCTGATTCTAAGTCTGAATGCCCGGCCCTGACCCACCTCCTCAAAGGTTCGTCGATTGATATTCAAATACGCGTTGCCATAATAGTCATTGTAAAGCACGGTGAGATTCATTACGTTGTTAGAAAGGGTAGGAGTTGGCGGTGCTGAGCGAACCATCATCTCCTTAATCTCAAAAACGCCATCAACTTCGAAATTCGAATCCATTAACCTTTGCAACGCAGGGATATAAATCTGAGACATTGCATCGGTGACTTGGTAGCCACTTGGATTGATGTTATAATAGACGATATCGTCGTTGTTAAAGTATAGGGGTAACAATCCATTGTCGGGGGCAAGGAAAAAGCATCCATTCCACCGTGCCAAAACAAATCTCGGGGCCATTCTACTCATTGTCCCAACTCTGCAAATATGAATACTACCTACAGGAAACTCTGGAACCACCAACTGTAAGAAAACAGACTGACCTAGGATATGTCCTTTTTTAAATGGCTGGGGGCTGATAACTGCTCTATGATTAGGGAAATTTCTTGCTAATCGAGCTTGGGTCACAGTGTAATCTGGGGATTCAACACTAAAATCGCATAGCACGTGAATAATGCCAGTGGAGTTTAGGTTTTGTGAATTCATGATTTTAGCGATAATTGCAAATATTGATTCAGATGAATCTTATGCAAATATATAAACAGACCACATGTGGTTTAATCTATCTCAATAAATAGATTGATTATTTGCAGCAACTTTTACCGCCACTTTTGCCTTGGAGAGGGGTCGCTTTATAGCCGGTTTTTTTGATTTCAGCCATGCCTTCTGTCAATTTGACGATTTGGTCCATCCCCACATTTTTGAAAACCTGCTTGTTTTTGGGGTTACCATACCACGATACTTCTATGCTCTCAATTTTGGTTGCTTTGCCTAATCCCGCTTCTAGCTGAATGCTGTTGGCACCAAATGATCCACCTGACCCAACTACATGGTAATAAGATTGTGAACCAGCCGGCGTTGAAACGGTGATCTTTACTTTGCTGTTTTGAGCATCTCTCGCACCCTTCTTGCCTTGTAATTGTAAGGTTATCCAATGGTTGATGTGGTTTGGGTTGGCAAAAAGCGCATTATGTGCATTATCTCCCTCTACAGCACCACCCAACGTTGTATAAATATCTTGGTCGCCATCATTGTCTAAATCACCAAAAGCAATTCCATGTCCTTTTTGTAAATGCGCCATTCCCGAAGAATGCGTAATCTCTGCAAATCTCTTTCCTTCCATGTTTTTGAAAACCCTATTTGGTACCAATGAAGTGAATTCAAAAGCGCCAGTTCCTGCGTAAATATCTAACCATCCATCGTTGTCGATGTCGCCAAAGCTGAATCCCATTGCAAATGTTTGTTTCCAAAGATTCATTTCTTTACTTACATCGGTAAAGGTTTCGTTTCCGTTGTTTTTGAAAAGTCGTGATTTTTCAGCAGTGCTGGGCTTGCCAAGTAATTCCAAAGCGGCCTCTTCGCCCACAAGTGATAATTTTTCTGCGGGGAATGACGTGCAAAAAATATCTTCTAGACCGTCGTTGTTAAAATCAAATACGATGGCAGGGAAACTCTGTTTAGGCAATGTAACCCCCGCTTTATCGGCGATATTCTCAAATTTGAATTTCTTAGAATTTCCAATTCTACCACGATTCATGAATAATTTATTGTCGTAATTCAAACAAGATACAAACAAGTCTTGAAGTCCATCGTTGTTGAAATCTGCCCAAATTGCAGCTTTCGCAAATCCGAAATTTCCGGCTAAGCCCCAATCATTGGCGACGTTAGAAAAGGATTCATTTCCGTTATTAATGTATAGTTCACAAGGGTATTGATTTTCGTCATTATTTTCATTTGCAATGAAGACATCTAGAAGACCATCATTATTGACATCCGCCCAAGACGCTGTTTCGGTTGGGCAAAAACTCAACATTCCTGCAGAAATTGTGATGTCGCTAAAAGTACCATCGCCATTATTTTTTAATAAACTATTTGGCCATTCACCTCCTTTATCGAGCCAGGCTCCACGCAATACCAAAATATCCATAAAGCCATCGTTGTTGAAATCCGCTTGCTTTGCATTTAAGCCACCCGTAATTCCCATTAACATAGCTTTGTCTGTTTCATCAATAAATCCACCTTTACCATCCGACATAAACAATTTAACATTGTCGATCAATCCATATGAGGAGCAAAAAATATCTAGGTGTCCATCGTTATTAAAATCTTCTATCATGGCTGCACCTGCTAGGCCGTTTACATCCAATCCTAAGTCTACAGCCAAATTTTCAAAAGGTACAAATCCTTCCACTTTTTCGTCCAATGCGTCAAATGGAATCAAATATTCTTTAGGAACTTCTGTAGGGTATTTGCCTAAGGTCATGTATGCGATATTCATCAACCATCTACTTTGTAAGTCATCGGGATAAACGCGAAGCAACTGGGTATAAACTTCAATTGCACTCAATGAACCTTTGGTGTTTTTATGGAAAGCTTTTGACTTTAAGGGCAAAATACAGCT
>CAJBVU010000095.1 GCA_903959115.1 uncultured Bacteroidota bacterium | reverse complement strand
GGTAAGACAACAATAGATTTTGCAATACCTGGTCGGCTTCTTCGAATAGATTATTTTGGTTGAATGTTTTAATCGCAGCGGGCATTCCACCAATGATTAGATATTTTTTAAATTGATATAGGATTGAGTTAAAAAAAAGGGCGTGAATGGGCTCCAGCGGATTTTTGCTTTCCAAGTATTTAGCGGAAGGTTCATCCCAATATGGTAAGACTTCCCGGAATGACATTGGATGCATTTCCATAAATTCTACTTTACCTACTGGGAATGAATAGCCATTGTTTAATAAAAGGCCCAATAAGGATCCTGCGCAGATGATGTGAATTTCAGGTCGGTTTTCGGCGAAGTATTTCAGCGAATTCAAGGCTTCCGGACATTCTTGAATTTCATCTAGTATGATCAATGTGTTTTGATCTATGGTAATGCCACTGACCAAACCAAAAAGCTCTATAATTCGATCTACCTGTTTATTGGTAACAAAGAATTCTTTGATCTCGGGTCGTTCATCAAAATTGAAATATACATGTTTTTGGTAGTGATGAACACCCAACCATTTCATGATGTGCGTTTTGCCTACTTGGCGTGCACCTTGTAAGATTAGCGGAAGTCTCTGCGATTTGTTTTTCCAATGTAACAGTTCTTTTTGAATGACTCTTTCCATAGATAAGTGTTAAATATGTGTAAAAATACACAAAAAATACACTTATAAACGAATAATTTGTAAATTCTCAAGCGTGACGGGATCAATCAATCGGCTGAAAGGCCTATGGCGCCGTTTAACGGATAGAATTAATCACCGCCAAACGTTGTTGTAGCGGTCGTACCCTTGGAAGTTAATTTTGAATCCAAATCGCGGTTTTTCGAAAATATTTGAATAACCGGCGGTGAAATAAATTCCAATTTTGTATCGATCGCTAATAAATCTAAATGCTTTATCTACACCTACAAATGCTTCGTAATAGAACATATTTCGTCGCTCCGGTGCGTAAAGAAAGTTAGCGCCAGCGCGTTCGGTGATTTTTAGGATTTTCAGGAAGGGGATTTTATTGACAATACTGCCATTAAATTCATGGAGGTAGTGCAATTCAACAAAGCGGTTGAAGGTTGTGAATGTGGAATCCAATTGTTGGAAATTGTATAGGGGTGCGGCAAAAAGATTGGCATCGCCGCGTCTTTGGTATCGGTAATCCATCACACTCACGTTTCTGCTACTCAAAAAACTACCACTATTGGCGATGATGGTGGATTTTCCGGAAAGGCCCAAGGATATCTCTTGCTCCATGCGGTATTCCAAATACTTAAAGTCAATTTTACTGCCCAATATTCCGGGGATGGCTTGTTTATAAACGATACTGAATGTGGGCCAGTTAGATCCAAGCACAATTTTCTGTTTGGGCTCCATAATATAGCGCTGGAAAGGGGTGTAACTCAGGGCAATTTCGTTGTGAAATGTGGAGGAAGAAGCAAATTTTAGGGGTACGTTATTTTCGAATAAACTATCGCCGGTAGAACTAAAATTGAAGTTTTCTATGCTGCTTCTGTGGGCTAAACGACCTTGAACGCGGAGGTATAATCCATTCACCAATTCTTGTTGGTGAGCCCCTAGAATACTCTTTTCAACAAACAAATTGTCTCTTCTAAAGAAGTCAATAAATGCTGCATTGGGATTGATAAAGCCAAATTGTTTTCCTGCAGCAAAAGAGTATCTAGCCCTTTTTATGGGATTATACATGTGTCCAAAACTCGCCGTTCCCTGGAAGTCTTCGTTATTTACACCGTAGGAGAAGTTCTGGTTAAAATCGAATTCTTGTTTGTTTTGGAGTGTTTTTCTGATGGCACTATTAAAATTGACTCTAGGTCCGGCAGGCAAATAGGGAATATAAACGGTCCACAGGGGTGCAAATTGCATTTCGATGCCTTTCTTTCTGTCTTTGTAGCCTTGGCCCTCCAAGATGATCGACCTCCAGGTGACCTTATTGATGCTGGCCTCAATGGAATCCAAATATTTGTCTGAGGTCTGGACCCTTTTTATGCTATCGGCCCGGTTGATAAAGTTGATCTCATTTTCGTTCAGTGGCTCTGAACGTTGTTTTTCCCAGTAGCTAGAATCTCTTTCATAGGCCTCCTGCGTGGTTTTGCTAATCTCTAGTCCGAAGTGATTTTTGGGAAAGGTGGGGTTTATTTTAATGTCTTTGTAATTGACAAATGTGGTAGCCTTCGCCACGGTAGGACCCATTTTGGTGGTATAGTTAAATCGTTGTGAATCAATCAATAGATGTTGTGTGGAATCCAATTTGTAATACTGGTTGATCTGCATTTCATCGTACTCGCCCATGAGGTGTTTGGGGAATTTGAGGAAGGATTTGTATACCCAAAACGTGGAATCTACAATGTGAAGCTCACCGGAAAAGGTGGCGTTGGCGGTCTGACGGCTATTTACGCCAATGCGTAAAATTCTGCCGTAGGTGGAGTCTTGGTAGCTGCCAAGGTAGCGGAAGCGGTAGGCAAGGATGGCTGAGTTGGACAGGGGCGACATCACCGGCATGGATGAAAGGGCTGGTGCTTTGATTAGGTTTTGGTAGAGGTTAAAATCGCCATCAGTGGTGGTTAAATAGTACAATCCCACCAAATTGTCGCGGGCGCCAATTTTGGTTACGCCGTCTCTAATTTCCTTGATTTTCCCATCGGTGGTAGCATCGCGTTGCATTACAATTTCTACGAAGGCTTTGGCTTGAGGCGCCGAATCGATAAGGAAATCGTTTGATGATTTGGCTTTTTCTGGTACGGTAGAGGAGGAGATCGACGAAGGATCTGATGTTGGGGGTAATTTTTTTACGGCCTTTGCCCGGTTCTTATTTGCGTTTAACTGAAAGGCTTTGATGTACAATGTTGCACTTTGGTTTGGAATCTGATCATGCCAATAATCGCGTTTTTCGATCGTTTTTCGCATGTATTCAGGTCCTGGGTCTTTGTAATCTCTGTGGATTTCAACCGCGCCAATTTTTTCTGTTTGATGCGCCAATCGTATGTTCAGGGTATCGTTTTGATCCTGTTTAACAAGCAATGCAATTTCTACTGAGTGATAATTTGGGTGGGAGAAAATGAGGTTGTAGGCCCCGGGTTCTAATCGCAAATTGAAGTTTCCATCCAATCGGGTTTGACCCATTTTGGCACCATTCCGGTTGTAGATCTGTACCATGGGAAGGGGCGCAGAAGCAGTATCAACCACCAAGCCAATGATAGAACTGCCACTTTTTTTCTGGGCTTGCAGCGGGTTGGAGACAAAACCCAACAACAAAATTAGCGCGTATCCAAAGAATTGGGTTTTACAAATACCAGATCCAGGTGCATTTCTCCCAACCGAGATTGTTAGGTTGAACAGAGGTTTATGATATGCAGAATGGCCCGACATTATTTGGATTTTTTGCCCTTCTTTTTTGTTTTCTCGCCTTTGGGATAGGGCAATTCAGGAATCGTTACGGTATGTGGAGGTAGGAACAATTTGTCTGAGGGTTTGTTTTGCATGTCCCAGACAAAGCCTTTTAACTTGCTATCCACTGCGGGCAATTGATCTATAGGATATAGGGTCCCAGCGGGCTTTTCATAAAAGGTAATTTGATTGATTTTGCCTTTGTCGAATCCCATTTTCATGCTTTTGGATGTCACCAAGTTGGCCGACTCTAAAGTATCGGCATTTCTCAAGTAATAAATACTTTGTGCATTGCCCACCACGCGAACTTTCTCGATTTTCTGGTTCCCGTCCATCCACTGGTGAATCGAATCGCCTTGAATTTGGGAGTAATGCAGGCTGTCTTCTTGGATGGCCACAAAACCGTGTTTGAAAGCTTTGAGTTCTTTCACTTTTTGGGCTACCACCTTCATTTCGATGGAATCGCCGCTAACACGCGAAAGACTATCGTAAAGCACCGGATCGCCATTAAAATAGAAGGTTGAATCGCTCCGCTTGGAGGTCAGCTTGTTGCATTTTCCGCTGGTATTGTCTTGCGAAAACGCCACGTGATATGTCGCCGTGAGCGCCACCGGCTGCGCAGAATCGCTGTTGTAAGCTAGGGTATCGGCTTTGAGCTTAAAGGGATTTTTTGCTTCGCCTTGAAAGGCCAATGCTTGGTTCCATACCTTCATGGATTTTGCCAGGCCGTTATAGAGTGCATGCTTGCCCCAGACCTTCCATTGGTCGACGCTGTCTTGGATAAAAACATGGCCATGCGCCAATCCTACTTGGGTGATTTTGTCAAAAAATAGGGTATCGCAAACCACGGTTTTGCCTTGATCGAACAGTGCGACCTGACCATAAAACTCCCCCTTTTGCTCGTCGGTGAGGTAAAATCCACGCTGAAAAACCACAATTTTGGTTTGATAATCCAGTTGGGTTTGGGCAAAAAATTGGGCTCTTTTGGTATCGGTACGGTATTGCAGGGTGTCAGTTTTTACGGTGTATTCGGGGGTGTTGAGGACCACATTGTTTTTGAAAAACAGGGTTTTCTTGTTGGGGTTGTAACTGCCTGATCTGGCCGGTAGGGGGGTTTCTTTGTCGATGATGTTGCCTCCTGCGCCATACCATCCCACTTTGGTTTGGGTATTGTATTCGATCCAGGGGGTGGAGAGTTCCATGCTGCCATCGATGAGTTTTACGTTGCCAATCACCTTTGCCAAGTGGGAGGCGTTGTTGTATTCTAGGGTTTTACCGGTTACGATGGCTCCGTCTGGGTTGGTGATGCGGATGTTTCCGCGGCCCAGTAGATCTTGTGTTTGGGGGTCGTATTCGGCTTCATCGCAGTAAACGGTGCTACCGGATTGTTCAAATCGCACGTTTTCTTTGAGCCATTGAATGGTTTTGCCATCGCGTTTGAGCGACTTCATGCGTCCGGCTTGCAGGGTAATGGGTTGTGCAGAAAGGGATTGCAGGAGGGTGAGGGATGCAATGAAAACGAGGATAACGGTCCTTAGGGGGTGGGATGACCACAGGGAAAATTTGTTTCTATTGAGGAAATAACCCACGGAGTATCGTCTTTGTGCAATTACTTTGCAAAGTAAGTGTTAAAAGGGTTTCAATCAGCGGTTAATCTACGGAAATGGGATTTGGGTCTACGGCCGACGTTGTTGGCGGTGAGTGGCGGGGTGGATTCTGTGGTGATGGCCCGGTTGTTTGCTTTGGCGGGCTTTCCGTTTGTGATGGCCCACATGAATTTTGGACTTCGGGGTCGTGAGAGTGCCGAGGATGCCCAGTTTGTGGCTGATTTGGCGAAGGAGTTGGGCGTGGAGTGCATCGTAGAGAAGGCGGATGTGAAGGGGTATCGCAAGCAAAATGGGGTATCGGTTCAGATGGCAAGATC
>CAJBVU010000094.1 GCA_903959115.1 uncultured Bacteroidota bacterium | reverse complement strand
GCCCCAATCGTTGGTGGTCTTTCCGGAGATGTTTTCTACAGGTTTTACTATGAATCCAGAAAAAGCTGCGGAAACGATGGACGGCGAAACGGTGCAGTGGATGGCTGAAATGAGTAAAGACCGGATGATTTGCGGTAGCCTATCGATCAAAGAAAATGGCTCTTACTACAATCGCTTTTTGGCGTTTTACGAGGGCGAAAAGGTGGCGCAATACGATAAGCGTCATTTGTTTTCTTATGCAGGCGAGCACGAGGTATACCAGGCCGGCAATCAGACTTGCGTTTTTACATTTCAAGGATTTTCGTTGGCTCCCTTTGTTTGTTACGATTTGCGATTTCCTGCATGGATAAGGAAGACCATGCTTCAAAGTGCCCCCGTGTATCCGGATATATTGTTATTTGTTGCCAATTGGCCTAGCGCTAGAATTGCCGCTTGGGACGTCCTTTTGAAAGCCCGAGCCATCGAAAATCAATCTTATGTAATTGGGGTGAATCGTGTGGGGAATGATGAAAAAGGAATCGCCCACAACGGTCATACCCAAGTTTTAAAGTACGATGGGGAATATTTGTTGGAGCCACATCAAAGAGAGGCAATTGCTCATATCGTATTAGAAAAATCACCTTTAGTGCAGTTCAGAGAAAGGTTTCCGTTCTTGAGCGATGCGGATGGATTCTGACAATAACATTACCTAGGACATAATATATGTCAGTATATTTGCAGTCGTGAAATTCAAATTCAATCGCTTGCCTGGTCTAACACGAAATCTTGTCGTGGCCATGCTTTTTGTAGCGATGTTCACGAGTTTAACGAGTTACACATTTTTTGAGCAGTCGCATTGTACAAGTATAGAATGCGAATTGGATGTTGACCTGAACGAGGTCGATAATACTAAATTCGATGGCGACCACAATTTTAGTCTGGATTTCGTTGCTGTTGAGTGGTTTCAGTTTTCTGCTGTTAAATCAGTTGCAACACAATTACAAAATCAAGAACATCTTGTTCATTCTTTCTCTATGGTAAAACGCTATCTGGCGTTCCATAGTCTGAAAGTTTTTTGTTGATGAAATTTTGCCCCAACTTTCTTCATTGAGAGTTTCTGCAATTGCGGATTAGCCTTTAATTGAAGGCTTTGTCTAACATCAACAAAAAATCAAAAGTGAAAAAAAATAAAATAATTTTATGGGCATTGAGCCTTTTTTACATAGTTGATATTTGGGCTGCTGATCCGGTTTCACAACCGCTTCGTATTCCATTATCGAAAGATGAAAAACAATACCTTCAGTTTACCTTGTTAAATCAGGTTTGGCTGAGGGGCAATGAAAGTAACGCGGGTACTACAGTTTTGGGAGATTTGCAAAAGAACACAGTAGATCTAGGTTTACGTAGAACTCGTTTCCAGCTTTTTGGAGAAATCGCACCCAAAACATTCGTCTATTTCCAATTCGGTCAAAACAATTTTAACCGGGTTGTGGCTATGAATGCCAATCGAAAAAATACATTCTTTATACACGACGCGCTTTGTGAATATCGCATCGGAAAATCGCAACAGAAAATCGGCGGCGGTCTCACCATTGCAAATGGTTTGAGCAGATTTTCTCAACCTAGCATTTCCACGATTGTTGGGTTAGATGTCCCGGTTTTTGCGCAAGCCACGGTGGATCAAACGGATCAGTTCAGTAGAAAACTGAGTGTTTATTCTAGAGGTCAGGTAGGAAAGGTTGATTATAGAGTTGTGTTTTCAGACCCATTTCCAGTTCAATCCAATGGAGGTACACAACCGGCTCTAGGCGACAATGCAACTTTCGCATTGAAAGGTCATCATTGGCAGTATCAGGGGATGTTTTCGTATCAATTTTTTGAACACGAGCAGAATCAAACGCCTTACATGCTGGGTACTTATTTGGGGGATAAAAAGGTGTTTAACATTTCGGTTGGTGGAATTTACCAGAAGGGTGCGACCTGGAATACCGAGAGTAATGGTGTGACGGGTAGAAAGGATACGGTGTTTAACAATATGATTTTGTTGTGCGCTGAATCATTATTGGATGTGCCCATGAACAAGGGAAAGGGAACTGCAATTCATGCGTATTTGGGTTATTTCTCTACCAATTATGGTCATAATTATGTTCGATACAATGGCATTATGAATCCGGCGACAGGAACTGCAGTGACGGGATTGGCAACGGATGCAGGAGGTCAATACGGCAACGCGTTTCCGATGTTTGGAACAGGGAATGTGATTCATGGTCAATTTGCCTACGTGCTTCCAAAGGATCTGTTGGGAAAAGATGGCGTTTCAGGAAAGTTGCAATTGTATACTTCGGCTACTTCATCGAGATACGTAAGATTTAATAATCAATTTCTGACCAATGCAAGTGTTGGCATGAACTGGCTAATGCCTGGTAATCGTTCAAAAATCACATTGGATGTCACGAATAGAGCTGCCGTGGCTTTGACAACCTTAGGGAATTTCACAACGGAAAGAAAAAATACAATTACAGTTCAATATCAAATTAATATAATATAAATAGATTTATGAAAAACACACATCAACTACCCAAAGACGGGATACAAGGATTAAAAGATAATTTCTCAAGTGACGCATTGTCGGGCTTTTTGGTTTTCCTATTGGCACTGCCATTGAGTTTAGGCATCGCAAAAGCGAGTGACTTTCCACCAATCATGGGTTTAATGACGGCAATGATTGGAGGGATAGTGGTTTCGTTCTTTTCAGGTTCACAACTTACAATTAAAGGACCGGCAGCGGGTTTGATCGTAATTGTGGCCGGAAGTGTGGCAGAATTTGGCAGGGGTGATTC
>CAJBVU010000093.1 GCA_903959115.1 uncultured Bacteroidota bacterium | reverse complement strand
GGTAAAGTTGTTTTGTCGCGCACCGTGAGTGTGGTTGCGGGTGATAACAATTTTGCAATTGATTTGACTGGAATGGCGAAGGGTTACTATTTCGCTTCAGTGAAGGGTGCGAACACGCAGGGAACTGCAAAGGTTTGCGTTCAATAATTTTGTTTCAAAAACTACTAAGTGAAGGAGGCCGCGCAAGCGGCCTCTTTTTTTGCTTATAAAATTCCGGAAAATACCATTCTAGCGGGGCCTTGGAGTTGGATGTTGCAGAAGCCCGCAGGGCTTCTGCTGAAGGCGACCGATAGGTCGCCGCCCCTCGTTGATACGTGGATGAGGCCGCCGCCCAAGGAGTTCATTGTTGCAAGGCTTAATGCGGCGGCCGTAACTCCCGTGCCACAACTCAAGGTTTCGCCCTCAACACCCCTTTCGTAGGTGCGCATCGCAATGTGAGTGTCGTCCAAAATATTTACTGCATTTACATTGATCCCCGCCTCTGTATATGGTTCATTGTATCGGATTCCTTTGGCCCAAGTCACCAGGTCGATCTGATGAATGTCCTCTGATTTTATTGATACAAAATGGGGGGAGCCGGTATTTAATTCGTAACAGTGATTGTCGAGTTGGTGAATCGAATTAACATTGTTCATCGACAATGAAATCCATTCTGTCGCGGGTAGTTGCGAGGTATGCGTTGGTGTAGGTAAATGTGTCGCCGTATGCGCGCCATCTGGTGCCCAGAAATTCAGAATTTTATGATTGGCTGGAATCTCAGGGTTCAAAATCCCACGGTTAGAAAAATCAGGACCTTCCTCGGAGGTTTCCAATTTTCCCAAGCCCAGTGAAAAAGCCCAAGCTGCGATACATCGACCGCCATTTCCACACATGCTGCTCTTACCACCGTCGCTGTTGAAATATACCATCTCAAAGTCGTAGCCTTCCTTATCCTGCAATAGCATCAAGCCATCGGCGCCAATACCAAATTTGGGATGACATAGCCTGGCAATGAGTGCTTTCTCAGATTCAGCCGATGGCATAGAACTGGCCACAAAATCCTGCCAAACACCCTCGCGATTATCGATCAAAATAAAATCGTTGCCCGCACCTTCATATTTTACAAATGCCAAACTCATTGTTTCAATTTTTCCAAAATGGCCCGATCAGCAACTGGTTTTAGATTTGCCGTTGAACCTGGGATCAAAGGTAGGTAGTAAAAATCATTGCCCAATTGTAGGTAGTATTCATCGCCCAAGTGGAAAATGAGGATGTCCGACGTGCCCGCATTCCAAAGGGTTAGGTTGATTTTGCCATTGGCCTGTCCGCCCATAAAAACTTGCGGTTTGGTAATCCCCGTTTGCTCGCTTAAAGTAATTAAAAATTGCTTCGGGGCTTCAGATTTTGCTTTCTTAAAAGCGGGTTTGCTGTTTGAGGAAATTTCGACACCCTCTGCGTTTTGAGCAACTCTAGATTTGCCCGCGTAACTCTCAATCGTGTCGCTCAGGATAGAGGATTCCACTTTTCTCTTTGCGTTTGGCTTAGAGACGGTCCCTGCGGAAGTGACTCTAGAAAGTGGGCTATTATTTAATTCAATGGCTGACACTTCAAACGGTGCAACATTTACAGCTCCTATTTCCTTGTTGTAATCCAATCCATTCATCTGACGGCCCATGTCTAACCGCTTATCGTCTTTCAACGGTGATGCAAAAACATCGTCGTTCATTGGCGCTTCAACCATTGCGTCGCTTGATTCTTCGTTATCCGCGATGATTTCAGGCATCAAGAAAGAATCCGCCCCAAAGGCATTGTTCCCCGCCGCAGATTTAGATTCACTGAGCTGTGGTTCAAGTTTTTGCAAAGCGGATTTTTCTGCCCCTTGGTTCACATCCGTTTTGGCCACTACACTTTTTGCATCATTGTCAAGCCACTGGAATTTATAGGTTACGCCCAAACCCACCGCCAAGATGATCAGCGTAGCCGCTACCGACCACCAAATGTTTCTGCTGGTGAAATCGTCTTCTACCTCTTCGGTGATCCGATTGGCGATAAAATCTTTAAGCTCCGCAGCACCTTCTTCACGAATGCCTTGAATCATGAATTGCTGAAATTGAATATGCTCCCACACTTCAGGAATTGCCTGTGCCTCCTGCTCAAACGCTTGCGCATCGGCCTCGCTCATTTCCTGATTGAGATATGCTTCGATGCGTGGGTCGTTGAGCTTCATGGCGTGATTTGAATTTATGATTCAGTATTTAAGTAAAAATCGCTGGCGCTATAGTTCTGTTTGATGATTCCTTCAAGCCCTTTGAGACATTGGTGTTTTTTTGCTTTGGCAACCGATGCACTGGCTAAGCCATTGGCTGATGCAATTGTTTTCATGTCGAAGCCATCAAAGTAAAACATAATCAGAATGTTACGACATTTATCTTGTAAGGATTCCATCGCTTTTCGGACGATGCTATAGTCCATTTGCTGACCCACATTGGCAGATTCGGCGATTTCTTTCCCTGTAATGTAGTTTTCTCCTTTTATACGCTTTCGCTTGTCTAACTGTTTGAGCCAGGTGTTTTTTGCGATTGCGAAAAGATAGGTTGACAGTTGAACTGTCAGTTCGAAATGCGGCTTTCTGACATTTTGCCACAGCGCGACGAGAGTATCCTGCAGAACGTCTTTCGCGTCATCCTCATTGCCGGAATTTTGTAGTACGTGGTTAGAAATCATGGCCTCGTATTGCTTATACAAATCGATCAACACCTCGCGGTCTCCTTCATGGATGCGCGCAACAATTTCGGTGTCTTTTCGGGTTTGATTTGGCATTGCACGGGGGCTTAATACGCTTTCATCGATAAAGGTAAATCCTTCGTAGTACAAAGTAAACGAACTACACCTAAACTGCGTTAAAATTCGGTACAAAATTTGATTCAAGAACGCACATGAAACAGTTATTAGACAAACACAAAATTTTCACCCTCGTTTTGGCTGGTGTGGCCGGTGGCGTTGCCAGTTTGGGTGGTTACATGGTTGTTGCCTCTAATCAAGCTACAACTATCGAAGCAAAACAAAATGCTTCTGGTCAGTTGGCCAGATACGCAAGTTTAAATGCAGTTCCCGCTTTCGATTTCACAGGAGTGTCGGAAATTGCAAATCCCGCAGTTGTACATATCAAATCGACCATTTCTGGTGGCAATGCCATGGGTGAGGGGAATCGACAGCAGCAAATGCCGGTTGATCCATTTGAATTTTTTCGTGGGGGTCCGGGAATGGAGTTTCAGCAGCAAGGTCCACGTCAGGCCAGTGGCTCAGGTGTGATTTTGAGCGATGATGGTTTTGTGGTGACAAACAATCACGTGATTGATGGCGCATCGAAAATCGAAGTGGTTTTGAACGATAAGAGAACGTATGTGGCGGAGTTGGTTGGGACGGATCCTAATACGGACATCGCTTTGTTGCGCATCGGAGAAAAGGGGTTGCCGTTTTTGAAATTGGGCAATTCGGACGAGGTGAAAGTGGGTCAGTGGGTGGTTGCAGTGGGAAATCCATTCAACTTGAATAGCACGGTGACATTGGGAATTGTGAGTGCGATGGGCCGGAATATTGATTTATTAAGGAGCAAGGGGAACAAATATGCGATTGAGAATTTTATTCAGACCGATGCGGCCATCAACCCGGGAAACTCTGGGGGGGCGTTGGTAAATACGGCGGGTGAATTGGTGGGTATCAATACGGCAATTGCTTCTGAAACTGGGAGTTATGCGGGGTATGGGTTTGCGGTGCCGGTGAATTTGGTGAAGAAGGTGGTGAACGATATCATGAAATATGGTAAGGTGCAAAGGGCGTTGTTGGGCGTATCGATTCAAGAAATTAGTCAGGAATTGGCGGATGCGCAGGGGTTGAAGGACTTGAAAGGGGTTTATGTGGCCGAGGTGGTGGAGAACGGAGCGGGTGAGAAGGCGGGCATCAAAAAAGGCGATGTGATATTGAAAGTGGCTGGCATCGAAGTAAATACTTCGTCGAGGTTGCAAGAAGAGGTGGGGAAATACCGTCCTGGAGATAAGGTGGTGATTACGGTGAGGCGCAAGAGTGCTTTGGTGGATATCGAGGCGACATTGTTAAATGCCGATGGAAAGGCGAAGTTGGAAGTTGCGGAAGCAGAAGTGAGTGATGATTATTTGGGTATGAAGATGGATAATGTTACGAGGGAGGAAAAGCTTGCGTTGGGCGTGAAGTCGGGCGTGAAGGTAACAGCCCTAGACAAAGGATTATTCAAGGATGCGGGTATTCCAGCTGGATTTGTGATTACGCATATCAACAACGAGCCGGTGTATTCTGCAAAGGGTGCTAGCAGTTTGTTGAAGTCGCTGTCGGGCGCGATTACCATTGAGGGTTTTGCTGCCGATAAAAAAGAGCGCGTTTTTGCGGTGAAGTTGCCTCGCAAGGATTGATTTGTAAAGATTTTTAGATAACAGAAAGGGCCGACGATTGTCGGCCCTTTCTGTTATCTAATGAATAAAGTTTGTTAAAAATCTTCTGTGATATTGGGCGTAAATCCTGAGTTCCAGCCGTTGTCTTCTGTGAAAGGCGATCCCGCATTCATCTTGCTCTGGACGGTAACACTCTGCGGTTGATAGAAGTTGAAATCTCCCCCCTTATTATCGAGCATCATCCGGTCCTGTGGGTCCAAATCTACAAATTTTGAATACTGTCCGATGAATTTTGCAAAAGCAGATCCTGTTTCGCCATGACGGTTTTTTCCGATGATGATTTCGGTTAATCCAGCTATTTCACTGCCCGGACTTTCGCTAGGTGCTGATTGTGCGCCGGGCTCGTTCATGCCCATTTTTTGGTAGTATTCATCGCGATACAAGAACATTACCATATCGGCATCTTGCTCAATAGATCCTGATTCACGCAAATCGGATAGTTGGGGGCGTTTGTTTCCGCGTTTTTCTACTTCACGACTTAACTGTGCCAGTGCGATGACAGGGATGCTCAGTTCTTTGGCTAAGCCTTTCAGTGCCCGTGAAATAAATGCGATTTCTTGTTCACGATTTCCTTGTCCTTTGGTTTCATGGCGCAATAACTGCAAATAATCCACAACAACCAGATCCAATCCGCCTTGGGAGTGTATCCGTCTGCATTTTGCAGTTAAATCGAAAATACTTAACTGAGGCGTATCGTCGATGAAAATACTGGAAGAGCTAAGTAGAGCCGTTTTGTCGTGCAAACGCTGCCATTCCTGTTCCGTTAGGTTGCTCTTTTTGATTTTGTCTGATTCGATTTCGGCTTCCCCGCTCATCAAACGATTGACCAACTGAACATCGGCCATCTCCAAGGAGAATATCATGACTTTTTTGCCAAAGTCCACCGCGGCATTGCGCATCAAGCTCAAAGCAAACGCAGTTTTACCCATCGCAGGACGGGCGGCAAGGATTATTAAATCAGAGGATTGCCATCCGCTGGTAATTCTATCTAGATCACTAAAACCTGTGGCTACACCTGTAATTCCTGAGTTGTCGGTTGCCTGTCTGGCTTCCAGATCTTTCATCGCCCTTTGCAGCAGTTGATCGATCCCTTGGTAACTGCGCTTTAAGCCTGCATTTTTGATTTCATACAACTTGCGTTCGCATTCATCAAGCATTTCAAAGGAGTCCAAGGCATCGTCGTACGCGTCCAAGGAAATTTCTCCAGCCACACGAATGAGTTCGCGCTGCACATATTTCTGTGTCAGAATTCTAGAGTGGTAATCTAGATTGGCCGCCGAGGATACTTTACTGGTTAGGGTAGCCAAATAGTAGGCACCGCCAATGAGGTCTAATTCGTTGTTGTTGCGAAGTTCGTTGGCAACGGTAAGTAAATCAACAGCGCCTCCATCATTGTATAATTTGTAAATGACTTTAAAGATTTTTCCATTTTCTGGTGCATAAAAATGACCGTCGGTTAGAATTTCTATGGCAGTGTGGATTTTTTCGCGCTCCAGCATCATCGCTCCGAGCACGGCCTCTTCCAATTCCCTCGCATTTGGAGGCATACGACCACTGGCATCGGGACCGATGATTTTAGGTACATTAACTCTTTTGCGTGTGTTTCGGAGGCTGGTGTTCTCGTCCATAGGACCTACAAAGTAAACGGAAACTGCAAAGTTTTTCTCATGTTTCGGCAACAAAACTTTTAAACATTTTTGATGACGCGAGCAAGTGGTATTTCCGACACTTTGACAGATAACGTGGGGTAGATCATCTTGGTATAATTCGTGCTATATCCAACAAAACATACAGTGTTAGGGCTTGTTTGTTAAAGGTGATTAAAATGCCATTTTGAGCCCATACATTTGTAGATAAGCAGAGCCAAAACATGGAAGCAAAATTTTCACAAAGAGTAAAGGAAGTGATTCAATACAGCCGGGAAGAAGCCATCCGGTTGGGGCACGATTATATTGGCTGCGAGCATCTGCTTTTGGGCATTATCCGCGAAGGCGAGGGCAAAGCGATTCAAACAATAAAAATGTTAGATATCGATGCCTTGCGCTTGAAAAAGAGCATAGAAGATGTAATTCGTACAACCGCCTCCAAAACGGCAAATTTGGGCAATATTCCCTTGACAAAACAAGCGGAAAAGGCGTTGAAGATTACCTATCTAGAAGCGAAGATCTTCAAGACGGATCTCATAGGAACCGAACATTTGCTGCTATCCATTTTGCGTGATGAGGACAATGTAGCGTCGAAGATTTTGAATCAATATGGTGTAAATTACGATGTGTTTAAATCGGCCCTAGAAGAAGGGGTGGATACATCTAGTTTGCGTAATGAGAGTTCGGAATCTGGTGGTGATGAAAATGATACCCCGGAAGATTTTTATCGTGAAGAACAAAAGGCAATTGAGGCCAGAAAAGGCAAGGCAAAAACCAAGACGCCGGTTTTAGATAATTTTGGACGTGATCTTACGAAGGCTGCCGAAGAAGGTAAGTTAGACCCTATCGTGGGTCGTGAAAAAGAGATTGAGCGTGTGAGTCAGGTTTTGAGTCGACGTAAGAAGAATAATCCTGTTTTGATCGGAGAGCCCGGTGTGGGTAAAACGGCCATCGCGGAAGGATTGGCACTTCGTATCATCCAAAGAAAAGTAAGTCGAGTTTTGTTCAATAAACGGGTGGTGAGTTTGGATATCGCCTCTATGGTTGCCGGTACCAAGTATCGCGGTCAGTTTGAAGAGCGGATGAAAGCATTGATGATGGAGTTGGAGAAGGCAGACGATGTGATTTTATTTATCGATGAGATTCATACCATTGTGGGTGCTGGCGGTGCTAGTGGTTCTTTGGATGCGTCAAATATGTTCAAGCCTGCGTTGGCCAGGGGCGAAATTCAGTGCATTGGAGCTACTACATTAGACGAATACCGTCAGTATATCGAGAAGGATGGTGCTTTGGAACGCAGGTTCCAGATGGTTTTGATTGAACCCGCATCACCAGAAGAGACGGTTGAGATTTTACATAATATTTGCAATAAATACGAGGATCACCACGGGGTAAAATACACTCCTGAGGCATTGAAAGCTTGTGTAGATTTGAGTGTTCGTTACATGAGTGATCGACATCTTCCAGACAAGGCGATAGATATTTTGGATGAGGCAGGGGCTAGGGTTCATATCAGTAACATAAATGTCCCTGCTGAAATTGTGGATTTTGAAACCCAAATCGAAGCCATTAAATTGGAGAAAAACAAGGTGGTGAAAAGTCAGAATTTTGAGGAAGCTGCCAAGTTGAGAGATACCGAAAAACGATTGTTGGAAGAGCTCGAAACTGCCAAGGCCCGATGGGAAGCGCAAACAGCAACCGAAAAGTTCATGGTTACCGAAGATGATATCGCTGCAGTAATTTCTATGATTACGGGGATTCCTGTGAAGCGAATGGCTGAGGATGAAAGTCGTAGATTGTTAACGATGGCCGATACCCTTCGTAAGCGTGTGATTGGTCAAGACAAGGCTGTTGAAAAGCTAACAAAAACGATTCAAAGGACGCGTGCGGGTTTCAAGGAGCCCAATCACCCCATTGGGTCATTTATATTTCTTGGGCCTACAGGTGTGGGTAAAACCGAGTTGGCAAAGGCGTTGAGTGAATTCTTGTTTGATGCAGACGACGCGATGATTCGCATCGATATGTCTGAGTTCATGGAGAAGTTCGCCGTTAGTCGTTTGGTTGGTGCCCCTCCAGGCTACGTGGGTTACGAAGAAGGCGGTATGCTAACGGAGAAAGTTCGTCGCAAACCCTACTCGGTAATCTTGTTTGATGAGGTAGAAAAGGCCCACCCAGATGTGTTCAATTTGTTGTTGCAAGTTTTGGACGAGGGACAGATGACGGATTCTATGGGTCGGAAAATCGACTTTAGAAACACGGTGATCATTATGACATCGAACATCGGTTCAAGGCAGTTGAAGGAGTTTGGAACGGGCGTAGGATTTGGTACGGGTACCAAAGAAGTCAATAAGGAGAGGGATTCTAAGCAGGTGATTGAGACCCAGTTGAAGAAATTCTTTTCACCGGAGTTCTTGAACCGCATTGATGATGTGATCGTATTTAACTCATTGGATAAGGATGAAAT
>CAJBVU010000092.1 GCA_903959115.1 uncultured Bacteroidota bacterium | reverse complement strand
TGTTGGCCGCCGGGTGGTTTTATGCCTTTTTAAGCGGTAGCTCCGCATCTGTTATTCGAGCAATGATTGGCGCTTCTTGGGTTTGGTTGGGGAAATTTGCAGTGCATCGAAGGCAAAAACTGACGCATGTTTTGTGTGGGTCAGCCTATTTACAATGGATTTCCGATCCCTATATCGTAGAGCAATTGGGGTTTCAACTCAGTTATTTGGCGGTCTTAGGTATTGCAACGTTGCATTCTCGTTGGATGAACCTTTACGAACTGCCATCTCCAGTCCTGAATGCGGTGATTTCTAGCTTAAGCCTTACCCTTAGTGCAACGCTGTTTACTTTGCCCTTGATTTTATTTCAGTTTGGGGCCTTTCCGACATGGTTCCTATTGGGAAATCTGTTTTTATTGCCCCTCTTTTCATTGATGGTTTATCTGTCTTTGATTTGCCTTTTGTTGGTTTGGGTACCGTATTTATCCGATTTCCTTTTTGGATTCCTTGATTTATTGATTCAATGGGTTTTGCAGTTGTTAGGGTTGTTCGAACGACTCCCAGTGCCACAATTACAAACGCTGCGGTTGGGCTTTGGCTCCCTGATTTGTCTTATGGTTGTCGTTTTTTTTATCGATAGATATTTTATGTTGCTGACCCAAATCAACAATCGCTCCGAAACTGGCTTGAAGCGAAATGTACTTACTTCAATGATGGGAATCGGGTTTGGATTGATGTCGTTTTCGCTGGTTCATGAACTGGAAATTCAATCGAATTGTGCTCGTGCGGATTCCTTTGTCATAAATCATTATCAAAAATCGTTTACGGTAGAAAAAGCCGGTGAAAAGTTAATCGTGATGGGAGAGCTTAGGACTGAAAAAATGCGAAAAAGACTTTTACAAAAACTTGATAATTATATCCATCAAATGGGAATCGAAAAAATAGAATGGAGGTATCGTGGACGTGACTCGCCTTGAAGAGAAATGGGGCGCTATAGAATCAAAAAGTGAGGTTTCATTTCCTGTGTTGTAACTTTGTAAAATGAGTTCATTATTGCTCACCCAGGTGGATGGTCGTGTTGCGACATTAATTCTCAATCGTCCGGAGAAGAGAAATGCATTAAGTGCAGAATTGGTGTCGGAAATGTCAGCCGCAATGGTCGCTTTTAATGAAGATGAACAAGTAAGGGTTGTCATAGTGCGCTCAGCCGACAAACCATTTTGTGCCGGGGCGGATTTGTCGTATTTGGCAAAATTGCGCGATTTCTCATTGGAAGAAAATGAAGCCGATTCGCAATCGTTGAGACGATTGTTTGATTTGATTTATTTATCGCCGAAGATTGTAATTTCGCAAGTGGAAGGTCCTGCTTTGGCGGGGGGATGTGGTTTGGCGACATTAGCAGATTTGTGTTTTGCAACCCCAGAAGCCACATTTGGATATACAGAAGTAAAAATTGGTTTTATTCCTGCGCTAGTGATGGTCTATTTGCGTGAGAAAATTGGCGGTGGCGTTTTGAGGGATTTGATGTTGACGGGCCGGGTTTTAAAAGCCGATGAAGCATTTAATTTGGGTTTAGTACAGCGATTGGTAGCGGCGGAGGCCATCGAGGCAGTTGTGAATCAAACAGCCCATGAACTTTGTGAAAATACATCGCAGCAAGCGGTGGCATCTGTAAAGACGATGTTACAAGCGATTCCGAGTATGTCGCGCGATCAAGCTTTGGATTATGCTGCCAAGCAAAACGCGGTTGCCCGTGGAAGCGTGGACTGTAGAAAAGGTATCGATGCATTTTTGCGGAAAGAGCCGTTGAAATGGTAATTGATTTAGAGAGATGAGAATCGTAGATACACACTGTCATTTGTACAGCAAAGATTTTGATGAGGATCGCACTGAGGTGATAGCTCGTTCCATTCGAATGGGTGTAGATCGGATATTATTGCCTAATGTGGACTTAGATACCGTGGATGGGATGCATGATTTGATGCGAGATTATCCTGAAGTTTGTTATGGAATGATAGGTCTGCATCCTTGTGATGTGGGGGAGGATTGGGAACATGAATTGTCAGTGTTATTGGGCTTTGCCGATACGCATACATACTGCGCGGTAGGTGAAATTGGCATTGATTTATATTGGGATAAGACTACACAGGGCATACAAGAATTGGCCTTTATTCATCAGGTGGAATTTGCCTTGTCGAAAGGTTTGCCCATCGCAATTCATTCTCGCAATGCAACGCATCGTATCATCGAAATGCTAAAGCCTTACAAAGGAAAAGGGCTGCGCGGGGTTTTTCATTGTTTCTCGGAGAGCTACGAATTGGCCCAGGAAATTATCAAGCTGGAAGGTTTCTCTTTGGGTATTGGAGGGGTGCTGACTTTTAAGAATTCTGGATTGGGTGAGGTGCTGTCGAAAATCGATTTAGAGCATATTATTTTAGAAACCGATAGTCCTTATTTGTCGCCTATGCCCCATCGTGGCAAAAGAAATGAGCCGTCTTACACTCGACTTGTTGCAGAGAAATTGGCTGATGTAAAAGGTGTTTCTTTGTTTCAGGTGGCTGAAGTAACCACTAGGAATGCGGAAAGATTGTTTGGAATTTGAGTCTTGGGTTTAGATAGATGACAAAAATCATTGTCTTTCATTGATGTTTGGCGTAATTTTATAGCATCGAATTAGAACACATTGGAAAAGAAACAAACCGATAATACTAAGCTACAGAAGCAAGTGAAATTGCTAATTTGGAGCGTTTCTGCAATTCTTGCCGTTGTGTTGTTGATTACTGTATTTTGGTTTGTTGGGCAAGAAATGGCGGCGGAAGATTTTGATCAGGGAAATGGGTTGAATCAAGAAATGTATCAAGATAGTATCCCGCCGGCCGACTTTCCGCCTTTGGATACCGCCTCGGATTTATGGACCGCCCAAGATTTGAGTTTGGTTTCAACCGATGAAAAAGAGAGGGTTGAATACGGTAGAGAGTTGATTGTCAATACCTCCAATTATCTAGGTCCCCGTGGAAGCGTTGCTCAAATTACCAATGGGATGAATTGTCAAAACTGCCATTTGCAAGCGGGGAATCAACCCTATGGAATCAATTTTGGTTCATCGTGGAGTACGTATCCTAAATTCCGACCCAATCGACCTCGTAGTGAGAGTTCTGAGGATTTATTTATGCGGGTGTCGAGTTGTTTTGAGCGTTCGTTAAATGGCACTGCACCTGCAAAGGGGAGTAAAGAAATGCAGTCCATACTGGCTTATATCAGTTATGTGGGTCGCAATGTTCCCAAAGGTCAGAAAGCCAAAGGTTCAGGTGTTTACGAATTGCCTTTTTTATCGAGGGCGGCTGACCCTGTCAGAGGGAAAATGATCTATGCCAAAAAATGTGTTAGCTGTCATTTAGAAAATGGAGAAGGTCAATTGGCGGCAGATGGAAAATCTTATCAGTATCCACCTCTTTGGGGTTCACATTCTTATAGTTTGGCATCAGGATTATTTCGATTGTCTAAATTTGCTGGCTACGTGAAAGCGAATATGCCACAAGGTGTAACATATCAGAGTCCTAAATTGAGTGATGAAGATTGCTGGGATTTGGCGGCGTATGTCAATTCGCAACCACGTCCGTCCAAAGATTTAGGCAAAGAAACGCCCCTATTGGAGGAGAAATTAT
Organism: uncultured Bacteroidota bacterium; assembly: GCA_903959115.1. GTDB lineage: Bacteria > Bacteroidota > Bacteroidia > NS11-12g > UBA955 > UBA955. The sequence goes on along the minus strand of CAJBVU010000092.1, from coordinate 1,906 downwards.
TTGATTATCCATTTGGCCCATATGCCGATGGATTTTCTGAAAAGCAACATAAATACGGACCATTTAAACCCATCAAAGAAAAAAATAAACTATGAAAATAGAACAAATTTATACCGGTTGTTTGGCGCAGGGCGCTTATTATATTCAAAGTGCTGGAGAAGCTGTTATTATTGATCCACTTCGCGAAGTACAGCCCTATTTAGATCGTTTGGAAAAGGACGGTGTTGTGTTAAAATACATTTTTGAGACACACTTCCACGCGGATTTTGTGAGTGGTCATTTGGATTTGAGTAAAAAAACCGGCGCTCCGATCGTGTTTGGTCCTACAGCATCGCCATCATTTGATTGCATCATTGCGGAAGACAATCAAATCTTTACGGTGGGTGACGTAAAAATTCGAGTTTTACATACGCCAGGACATACGATGGAAAGTACATGTTACTTGCTGTTGGATGAGGATGGTACACCTCACAGTTTGTTCAGTGGTGATACCTTGTTTCTTGGCGATGTTGGTCGTCCCGACCTAGCGCAAAAGGCCGCACACATGACCCAAGAGGAATTGGCGGGTATGTTGTATGATTCCTTGATGAACAAAATTATGCCTTTGCCCAATGAGGTGATGGTTTATCCTGCACACGGTGCTGGAAGTGCTTGTGGTAAAAATATGATGAAGGAAACGATGGATTCGTTGGGGCATCAAAAGGAAATGAATTATGCATTGAATCAGCCATCGAAGGAAGCATTTATTGAGGCGGTTTTGGACGGGTTACTACCTCCACCAGCCTATTTCCCGATGAATGTTGCGATGAATAAAACGGGATATGAGTCGGTTGATGTGGTAATGGGAAATGGAATGCGGGCATTGGGCGTTGAAGCGTTTGAAGTGGCGGCAGAGACTTTGGATGCACTAGTTTTAGATACACGCGCACCGGGTGAATTCGCCAAAGGATTTGTACCTAGAAGTATCAATATTGGCATTGACGGTCAGTTCGCGCCGTGGGTTGGTTCGGTAATTGGGGATGTGAAAACTCCAATATTGTTAATTACAGCGCCAGGACGGGAAGAAGAGACGGCGATGCGATTGACACGGGTAGGGTTTGATCATTTGTTGGGTCATTTGCATGGGGGATTTGAATCATGGGTTGCTGCTGGAAAAGAAGTGGATACGGTTAATCGTATTTCACCTCAGACTTTTGAGGCTGAATGGAACAAGGAAACGTATGTGTTAGATGTGCGCAAGGAGACAGAATATGCCGCCGAACACGTGGATGAAGCATATAACAAACCTCTCGACTGCATAAATAGTTGGTTTATGGAAATGGGCGATGCCAAACCTTTTTACCTGCACTGCGCAGGTGGATATCGCAGTATGATTGCCGCTTCTATTCTGAAGGCCAGAGGGATACATGATTTTAAAGAGGTAGATGGCGGATTCTCCGCGATTGCAAAGACCGAATTACCCAAAACGGATTTTGTATGCCAAAGTAAATTGCAGAAATTATCATAGTTTCGGCAACTTCGTATCTTTGTAAAAATGAAAAAGGCCCGGTTGTTACTGCTTGTGTTCTTATTGACACAAACGTCGCTGCAGCAACTGTGGGGCGTCCCGGCTCTCGTACAGCATTTTTTTGAACACAATTCAGGCACAGAAAAGCTTTCTGTATTGTCGTTTTTGGTGAGACATTATACAGAAGCACACGAAGCAGACGGTCACCCGGAGAAAGATCATTCGATGCCTTTTCACCATGCCGATGCGTCGCTTCAAATGGGAATTTACGCACCCATGAATCAAACAGAACATCAAGAGTTTGTGGCGTTGGTGCAATTTGAAATGCCAAGTACACATAGATTGAATGCGATGCCCCTTTCAGGTGTAGTATCGGCCATTTGGCAGCCGCCAAGAGCC
>CAJBVU010000091.1 GCA_903959115.1 uncultured Bacteroidota bacterium | reverse complement strand
TCAGCGCATGTAGCGAACCGGAAGACGAAGGCGAACTCATCACAACCGTCAAATTATCGCTCAGCGTGGCCGGCGCAACGCCCATGGTGCACACCTGGCAAGACCTCGACGGGGCAGGTGGAAATGCACCTGTATTGCCTGACACCATCAAGTTGGGACAAATCACCCCCGGTGGCAATGCCTATGTGGGAACCCTCGAATTTTGGAACGAGCAAAACGGCACCAAAGAAGACATCACTTTGGAGGTAAAAAACGAGGCGCACGATCATTTTGTGTGTTATGAAATTTCCAGCCTCACCATGCCGCCCGCGGGTTTGTTGATCAGCGCCACCGACAAAGACAAAAACAACCTACCCATTGGATTATCCACCGAATGGAAGCCCATGGGCAAGGATTTTGGGGTGATAGTGGTTCGATTGAAGCATCAACCAGGTACCAAAAACGGCACTTGTGCTGTGGGCGACACCGATGTAGAAGTAACTTTTCCCTACAAAGTATTGTAAACGCAAGCATATGAGCGGCGGATTCCCGCCGCGAATGAGGGCTCGGCTCCGCCTCGCCCCCATCCCATCAACCAATGAAAAAGCCCCGAATTCGGGGCTTTTTCATTATATTTGTAAAAATCATTTCCATGTCAGACAACCAAGCTTTAAAATCAACCGCCCTCTCAGATCTTCACACTTCTTTGGGTGCAAAAATGGTCCCTTTCGCAGGGTTTAACATGCCCGTGCTTTACGATAACCTCATTCAAGAACACAATTGCGTGCGCAATGCCATGGGTGTTTTTGATGTAAGTCACATGGGTGAAGTCTGGGTTGAAGGCCCAAAAGCCTACGATCTAATCGAATTTATCACCACCAACGATGTCAGCACCCTGTACGATGGCCGTGTACAATACTCTTGCATGCCCAATGCCACAGGCGGGATCGTAGATGATTTGCTTGTTTATCGCTTCAATGCAGAGAAGTATCTGTTGGTAATCAATGCAGGCAACATCGACAAAGATTTGGCTTGGATTCACGAACAGAATAAAAACTACGGCGCTACCATCACCGATGTGAGCCCAGATTATAGCTTATTGGCGATACAAGGTCCAAAAGCCACCGAAGCCTTGCAAAAACTCACAGCCGTGAACCTTTCTGAAATCCCTTACTACCATTTCGTAGAAGGCGAATTGGCTGGCTTGCAGTTGATCATTTCTTGCACAGGTTATACTGGTGCGGGTGGCTTTGAGTTATACGTTAAGAATGCAGATGCTCGCACTTTGTGGGACAAAGTATTTGAAGCAGGTGCAGAATTTGGCATCAAGCCGATTGGTTTGGGTGCCAGAGATACTTTGCGTTTGGAGAAAGGTTTTTGCTTGTACGGACACGACATCAACGACGAAACTTCACCGATTGAAGCAGGTTTGGGATGGATCACTAAGTTCAATCATCCTTTCATGATGAGCGAGCACCACAAGGCAATCAAAGAAAACAAGCCCACTAAGAAATTGGTAGGTTTTGAATTGGTGGATAAAGGCATTCCTCGTCAGTACTACCCCTTGTGCGATGCCAGTGGCGCGGTGATTGGCGAAGTAACCAGCGGAACTATGAGCCCTAGCTTGAACAAAGCGATTGGTTTGGGCTACGTGAAGAGCGAATTCGCTGCAGTGGGTACAGAAATCTGCGTAGAAGTGCGCGGCAAATTGTTAAAAGCAACAGTTTGTAAGATTCCTTTTCTTTCCTA
>CAJBVU010000090.1 GCA_903959115.1 uncultured Bacteroidota bacterium | reverse complement strand
GTGGTATGAACGTGATTTTGGAAGTGGATAAAGGCGCTGTTGTAAAGGTGCTTTCCAACGATTCAAAGGACCGCGATTTAAATCGTGCCATAGATGAAGCCAATGTTGCGGTTCGTGACAATGGTGCAGATTTCGTGGATGCATTCGTTGCGAGTTTCAAGAAAAATAGCCCAAGCCGAAATATGGCCAATTTGTTTGCTAAAGGCAACAAAGGCGTCATTCAGAGCAATAGCACTGAAGGCGAGGTTTTAACCTACTTGAAGACGGAAACTACAAGTGCGGTTGATCGCGTATATGAAGTAGTTGAAAAACGTATCAACCAATCAAATGTTACTCAGCCTACCATTCAGAAAATCGACGGAGGTCGTATCAGTGTTGAATTACCTGGTGTCGACAACCCACGTAGAATGGAAGAATTGGTTGAGAAGAGTGCTAAATTGGAGTTTTATGAAGTATACGGAAACGACGGTCAGCGTAGAGACGGTACTCGTATCTTAAATGCCTTATACAAAGCCAGCAAAATGTCGGCTGCGCCTATTACCGAAGTTCCTGATTCAGCGTCAATGGATTCTGGAGTAGTGAATGTAACGGCGGCACCGGTAGGTTCGGCTGTAGCAACTACACCAGCCACAACAGCGACTGCTGCAGTTGCTGATAGTCCTAAAGTTGCAGACAATAAGAAAAAAGAAGCAAAAAAGGATGAAGCAAACGGAAGTCCTTTGGCTAAAGTATTGAAATCCTTTGGCAACGATGGTCCAGGTTCAGCGATTGCAGTTGTTAAAAAGGCAGATCGTGCAGTTTTGGGCAAAATGTTGGAAGATGAGCGTTACGCTGCAGTTCTACGTATAGAAAATGCGAAAGTGGCTTACAGTGCAAAACCTCGTGATTTCAATGCCGATGGAAAAGAAGCAGTGAATTCAGATGAGTATTTTGTTTATTTCTTGAAGTTGGATCGCGACGGAAACGCTGCGCTTTCTGCTGAAGATGATAATATCATTTCTGATGCGCGTGTAAATACTTCGCCAACCGGTGAATTGGAAGTTTCTATGGAAATGACCTCCAAAGCGGGTACACAGTGGTCGCAAGTAACAGGAAGAAACATCGGCAAATACATAGCGGTTGTTTTGGATGAGCGCGTTTATTCTGCTCCAGTCGTAAATCAAAAAATTAGCGGTGGTAACAGTCAAATTACTGGAAACTTTGATATCCGTGAAGCCAATGACTTGGCAAACGTATTGAAGGCGGGTAAATTGCCTGCTCCAGCGAAAATTGTAGCGAGCGAACAAGTGGGTGCATCATTGGGTCAAGATTCTATCGACCGTGGTTTGAATTCATTGTTGTTCGGTTTTATCACTACGATATTATTCATGGTGTTGTATTACAGCCGTGCAGGTTGGATGGCAATTGTTGCGGTATTGGGTAACGTATTCTTGATTATGGGAGTATTGGCCAGTATGGGTGCTGCATTGACATTGCCTGGTATGGCCGGTATCATCTTGACTGTCGGTATGGCGGTAGATGCGAACGTGTTGATTTACGAGCGTATTAAAGATGAATTGGCTGCAGGCAAAGGAATGAAAACTGCCATTGCAGATGGATTTAAACATGCGATGAGCGCCATTGTGGATTCTAACATTACCACTTTGTTGGCTGGATTCATTTTGACATTTGCTGGTGCGGGTCCTGCTTATGGATTTGCGATCATCTTGGTAATTGGTATCTTTAGTTCAATGTTTACGGCGTTGTTCATCACTCGTTTGTTGTTGGATCGTCGTGCAGATAAGGGCTTAGAAATTAGTTTCGACGCTCCTTGGAACAAGAGCTTCTTAAAGAATTCAAATATTGATTTCGTATCAAACCGTAAGAAATACTACATGGTTTCAGGCTTTGTAATCTTAATGGGTTTGGTTGCATTCATTTCTAAAGGTGGTATCAATACGGGTATCGACTTCAAAGGTGGTTATTCTTATGTAGTTCAATTTGATGCGAGTAAGAAGTATCAAACAGAAGATATTAAAGTGGCTTTGGATAATGCCATGAAAGGATCTAGCAATGAAGTAAAAACTTTTGGTAACCAAGGTCAATTCCGTTTGGTAACTACATACATGATTGATGCGCAAGGACAGGAAGGTCGCGATTCAGTTCGTGCCGCTGTTTTGACGGCGTTGAAAGGCTTTAAATTGTCTGAAGGTGATCCAATCCTCAGTTCTTCTAAGGTAGGTGCTGCTATTGCGACAAGTACACGTGATAAGAGTGCATTCTTGGTTATTTTGACCGTAGTAGGTATTTTCTTATATATTGTATTCCGATTCAGAAGCGTAGCTTATGGTATGGGTGCAACAGTAGCTTTGATTCACGACGTGTTGGTTGTATTGTCGTTCTTCGCCATTTTGGATGGTGTGGTTCCTTTCCCAACTGACTTTGATCAAAACTTGATTGCTGCATTGTTGACCTTGTTAGGTTATTCAATCAACGATACGGTAATTGTATTTGACCGTATTCGTGAATTCTTGTCGTCTAAACGCGTGGATCGTAATGATGAAGCGCTAATCAATACTGCGATCAACGATACATTGAGTCGTACCATTATTACTTCGGCTACTGTATTTGTAGTTGTGTTGATATTGTTCCTATTCGGTGGAGACGCTTTGAAAGGCTTCTCATTGGCTTTGTTGATTGGTGTAGTAGTAGGTACTTATTCTTCAATATGTATTGCAACACCAATCGTAGTTGACTTTTCTTCTAAGAAGAAACAGATTCAATAAAATCACTTCGAACTTTTGAAATGGCGGGGTGATATTCACCCCGCCTTTTTTGGTATGGTTCAGTGAGTAAGTATCAAATTAAAAAATAGAATAAAACGAAATAAGATGAGCAAGAGAAAAATGGAAATTGGATTGTCTAATGACATGTTTAAGCAGGTTGCAGAGGAATTCGGAACGCCTGTTTATGTGTATCATGCGGAAAAGATCGAAGTGCAGTACCAGCGTTTGCTCAATGCATTCCCTGGGGTGAAAGTGAAGTTACATTATGCTTTGAAAGCGCTGAATAATATCAACATACTACGCTTGTTGAAATCTCAGGGAGCGGGCTTGGATGCAGTTTCTATAGAAGAAGTACAATTGGGTTTGCGTGCAGGATTTGCGGCCCACGAAATTATGTATACACCCAACTGCGTGCACTTTGATGAAATTAAAGCAGCGGTTGAACTTGGTGTCCACATCAACATCGATAACATTTCCATTTTAGAGCAGTTTGGCAGCGAATATGGCAATACTGTGCCGTGTTGTATTCGATTGAATCCACATATCATGGCTGGTGGACATAGTCATATCTCTGTTGGACATATTGATTCTAAGTTTGGAATCTCAATTTATCAGTTGAGACATGTTCTTCGTGTGGTGGAGTCCTTGAAAATTAAAGTCACTGGATTGCACATGCATACCGGCAGTGATATTTTGGACGGTGACGTTTTCTTGCGCGGTGCGGAATTGCTTTTTGATGCAGCTAAGGATTTCAAAGATTTAGCGTTTATGGATTTTGGTAGTGGCTTTAAAGTGGGGTATAAGCCCGATGATATCGTAACAGAAATTGAGGAGATTGGTGCTAAAATAGCAATCGCATTTCAAGATTTTTGTGTGGAATATGGAAGAGAATTGGAGTTGTGGTTTGAACCTGGGAAATTCATAGTGAGCGAATCGGGTTCGTTGTTAGTGAAAGCAAACGTAATCAAACAAACAACATCTACCGTTTTTGTGGGCGTTGATTCAGGCCAGAACCATTTGATTCGTCCAATGTTTTACGATGCGTATCACTTCATTGAGAATATTTCAAATGAAGAAGGTACACAGCGACTTTACAGCGTGGTAGGCTATATCTGCGAAACGGATACTTTGGGTTATGATCGCAAATTGAATGAAGTAAGAGAGGGCGATATTTTAAGGATTCGAAATGCGGGCGCTTACGGTTTTTCGATGAGCAACAATTATAATGCTAGACTCAGACCACCAGAAGTTATGGTAAAGAATGGTGTGCCCCATTTGATTCGCAAACGAGAGGAACTCGCCGATTTGATTCGGAATGAAATTGAAATCGAAGGGCTCTAGAGCAATTGTTACTCGCAGTTCTGGTTTAGGAAATACTCATACGTGCCATCTACGGTGTCGTTTGAGTTTCTAATTTTGCCTCGAACAATTTGAAATTGCACCGCTAAAATCTTTTGATTCGAAGGGTTTACGGATGCAAAGAACTTATTGGGAATCATGCTCAAAGAAAATTTGCCGCCACCCAAATTCTTCATTGCCAATTTGGGTTCAGTGGCCACCTTTGTGATTGAAACAAACTGAATGAAATCAGTTAGGCCTGGTCCTGTTCTCGCTTTTGCATACAAGTAAAAATCTTCCTTATCCTTTAGCGTGTCCTTCGTCTCCAAATTGCGATCATAAATAATCGTTAAAACATCCGTTGCGCCAATGCTCAACGTGTCTTTTTTCGCCAAACGTGGGAAGGGGGATACTTTTTGTGGTCCTGAAACTGGAGGTGTTAGGTCGATTTTTAAATCTTCTGTTTTGTCTTCTCCTGCAGCAGTGCCTGTGCCATCCTTCTTCTTTAATAACAAACTGATGTCGTTGTTGTATAATTCTGCAGCAGTGACCTCGTAAAATGAGGTAGGTACCATACGGAAGAAGTATAAGTCGTTTCCAGCGGAACGCATTTGTAATGCATCGTTACTGGCTAGCCATGTTCCATTGTGCAACGGATGTCCAACGGCATGCTCGTTCGGGGCCCATGTCCACATATATAATGGGTCCGTAGTCCCAGCTAATTGTTGGCGGTCACACTTTTTAAGATCAACCCAAATGGTGATAGAATCATTGGGGTTTATAGGGTCTGGAGTAGCCCAAGCCTTTTGTGCCTGAATTTTTGCCAAGCAAACAATCAAAGCCAAACTAAATAAAAGGATTTTTTTCATGGCAAATTATTTTCTGCTAAATGTTAAGTGGTAACTCACGGTGCGCTTGCCTCCGCAAATCTTATTGTATTTTAATACCAAATAATTGTCTTGAGGTCGAACTGGACGCATCATGCTTACTGTGTTTGCTCCAGCAGTGCCATCGTCTAAAATGATCTTGCTAGGGTAGTCGGCATTGTCGAATTTCCACGATCCAGCATTGATCTTAAATAGTTGACTTCCTGCGCCGCTTGAGATTGAATAGGATCCGTCTTTTGTGAAACTGAACTCCATCGGTGTACCATCGATGAAAGTTTCTGTAACATTGAGCAAAGTATCACTTTCAACAAACGCCAATTGCACATTCACATCGATTTGATCAACGCGTGATAGAATCCATCCGGTGTTTGATATGCCTTCGGTTTGACTTGGTTTAGGGCCTAAAGTCTTTTTTTCTGGTCTGCAGCCTATCATCGCACCGCAAAGTATGATGGACAGTGCCGCAATTTGAATTGTCTTTTTCATTAGTTACAACCTCCTGTTGGGTTAATTTCAAAAATGCTGGTTTTTTCTGTGATTGGGAATTGCAAAACAAAACCTGCGCAATCCCAGCGATGGCCGCGAACGTAAATATTCTGACTTTCGATGGCGCCCAATCGTTTGATTTCATTTGTGCGATCGCCTTGGAATAGCAATTCGATTCTTCTTTGACTTCTCGTGGCATCAATGATTTGAAGTGCCGTAGAACCGGAAGCAACCAGTTTGCTGTTGTCTGTATAAGCTCTTTCGATGATTGCATTGATGTCGGCCGTGGCAATGCCCAAATCTCCACCGGATTTTGCCAGAGCCTCAGCTCGTATTAAATGCATTTGCGTTAAATGCAAAACAGGAACGTTAAAATAGGGGGCATTGAACATTTCGCTTTTAATGAATTCATTTTGTGCGCCCGCGTTGACAACAGTCAACAATTTCAAACGTTTATCAATAGCCAAATCTACCTTGAAAGATTCCCATTGTTGCTTTGATAATTGACAAGTTGGATTTCCGGGAGAGTAATTGTCTGAGTATCCACCACTTCGTTTGTCGTTTACACCTGTGCTTATAATCTTGAATATATATTCGCTGCTCGCGGCTGGCGTAAATAAGTTTACCGTATCGCTTAGGGTATATTTCTTTGAATCGATGACTGTTGATGCGTGAGTTGCCGCATCGGTGTATTTGCCCATTTGGAAGTAGACGTGGGCCAACAATGCAGTTGCACTCATCTTATCGGCATAATTGCCATTTTCTGTGGGTAACAAACCTTCCGCATCTTTTAAGTCGGCCAAAATCGCATCGTAAGCTTCGCCAACCGATAAACGAGGGTTTGGTTTTGTTGAAGATTTAGTAACAATGGCAATCCCAGGGTGCTCATTTTTTGCACTAAAGCCATAGGGTTGTGCAAACATTCTCACTGCAGTGAAATGACAAAGTCCTCGAATGAACTTGATTTCGCCCATTAGTCTATTCCTGTCGGCGATAGACAAGTCAGCCACCTTGTCCATATTGTCTTGCACAAAGTTGGCACGGAAAATCGCTCTATACAGAATTGAGTAAAAACTACCACTGGTTGTATTGAAAAACAATACGTTATGACTGTATAATTCCCTTAAGTCATTGTTGTTTGGCATACTCAAGTTGTCTGATTGCATTTCGCTCATCATCGATGCAAATCCTCCGAAGGTGTTGGCGACCTCATTGTAGCTCGCGTTGAGTAAACGTTGTAAATCGTCGGTCGTTTTGATTGCATCATCCACCAATAATTCATTGGGTGGGGGTGTTTCAATACTTTGACAACCAGTAAATGCGTTGGCCGCGGCAAACAATGCTACGACGATGGCTATGGATTGTGTTAATGTCTTTTTCATAATTAGAAGCTAAAGTTAAAGGCCAGACTGACGCTCTTTTCTTGAGGCGTTGTTAAGTAAGTAATACTACCACTCATGTTTCTATCTGTGGCGTTTTCAAAGTCGCGGGCAATTTCTGGGTCGATACCCGTGTAGCGAGTCCAAGTTAGTAAGTTGGTCCCCACGATCATTACCTTGGCGGCATCAAACTTAGATTTTGATAACCATTTTTTCGGTAATCTGTAACCGATATTTACACTTCTCAATCTAACGTAGCTTCCATCTTGCAACCAAAGATCTGTATTGATCCATGGGGTAGTAGCGCCATGGTTGAATGTGTTTAATGTCATTTTAGGATACAAAGCATCGTCGCCAGGATTCTGCCAACGGTCCATTACACGTGTGTCCATGTTCCAATCGGTCATTAAGCTGAGCTGACGTTTTACAGAGCTTTCGAAAATGCTTCCACCATAGTTGAAGTAAATATTGGCATTCAATTCCCAACTTTTGTAGGTGATTG
>CAJBVU010000089.1 GCA_903959115.1 uncultured Bacteroidota bacterium | reverse complement strand
TGAAAATCGTGCTAGGTACGAGCGCGATGTGAAGTCGTTATTTTTGGAATTCGTAACTTCGGTTTTAGCTAAAATGTCGGCGATTGAACCTCGTTTCGAGGGGTTGGAGGCCAAGCATTGTATTTTTCGGATCAACAAGGACGTTCGATTTTCAAAGGATAAGTCGCCCTATAAGTTACATTGTGCGGCCGCGATTCAGATTGGTGGCAGGAAGGAGATGGGTGCGGGTGGATTGTATATACAGCTGGGTCCGGAGGAGTGTGGGATTTACAGCGGCGTTTATATGCCTGAGAAGGAGGAGTTGCAGCGGATTAGGGCCTTAATTGCGGCTGATTTGGAGGGTTTTAGTCGAGTGATTACGGGGAAGTCATTTGTGCAGTATTTTGGCGAGGTAAGAGGTGAAAAGAACAAGAGGATTGATAAGATGTTGGGTATGGCGGCGGCAAAGCAGCCATTGATTTTTAACAAACAATTTTACATCCAACACTCCGTGGAAGCGGAGGATACTTTGCGCTCCGATTTTGATGATTACGTGGTGGAGGTATGGAAAGCGAGCCGGGGGTTTAATATCTTTATCGGTTCTTAGTGAATTTATGGCCGGGATAAAGCGATAAAACGCCGTGCTTTTTTATGCCAACTTTTACAAACCGAATCCTTTGCCTAACTTTGCTAGGCAAATCAGCAGAAATATCAATGGCAATCGAAATAAAAGTACCGGCACCAGGCGAATCAGTGAGTGAAGTGACAATCGCCAATTGGTTGGTGAAAGAAGGCGAGTGGGTAGAAATGGATGCCCCGTTGGCAGAGTTTGAAAGCGATAAAGCAACGTTTGAGGTCAACGCAGAAAAAGCAGGTGTAATCGAAAAACTGATTGGAAATATCGGTGATACCATTGCTATTAATACAGTAATCGCCGTTATCAATACCGATGCTGCGCGTCCAGCAAGTGCTGACGTGGCCCCGGTGACGAAAACCGAATCGCCTACTTCCTCTGCCGCAGCCGTGCCAGTAGGTTCAAATGCAAAAACAGAAGTAGCCGATGCTACAGCGGATGCCAAAAGCAAAAGCGTAGCAGATGGAAATAATCATAGTGCAACAGATTCAGATTGGTCATTGGTATCGCCGGTGGCTGCCCAATTGTTGCAACAATATAATATCACACCGAGTCAGGTCAAAGGCACTGGTGCTGGCGGACGTGTGACGAAAGTTGATGCATTAGAAGCCATCGTAGCGATGGGTGGTGTTATTGCTCAATCAAAGGGTGGTGCACGCAGTGAACGTCGTGAGAAGATGTCTAACCTGCGTAAAACCTTGAGCCGTAGACTGGTTGCCGTGAAAAATGAAACCGCCATGCTTACCACATTTAATGAGGTAAATATGAAGCCAATCATGGATTTGCGTGCTCAATACAAAAAGAAATTTGAAGAAACCCACGGCGTAGGACTCGGATTTATGAGCTTCTTTACTCGCGCTTGTTGTATATCGTTGATGGAATGGAAGGCCGTGAATGCGAGCATAGAAGGCGAAGAAATTGTTTATCATGATTATTGCGATGTATCAATTGCAGTGAGTGCTCCCAAAGGATTGGTGGTGCCTGTGATTCGTAGCGCCGAGAAATTGTCGTTGGATGAAATCGAGAAGGAAGTGAAACGTTTGGCCACCAAAGCCCGCGATAATAAATTGAGTTTGGATGAAATGACCGGCGGAACATTTACAATCACCAACGGTGGTGTTTTTGGTTCAATGATGAGCACCCCAATTATCAATGCCCCTCAAAGTGGAATTTTGGGAATGCATAACATCGTTGAGCGTCCCGTGGTTGAAAACGGACAGATAGTAATTCGCCCCATGATGTACTTGGCATTGAGTTATGATCATAGAATCATCGATGGCCGTGAAAGCGTCAGTTTCCTAGTTCGTGTGAAGCAATTGCTTGAAAATCCTGAAATGATGTTCGATGGCAAAAAGCCCGAAGAACGCGTACTGGGATTGTAATTTAAACCAGACTCGTTTCTAATATACAGTGGTGAACATTTTCACCCTCAATTTCGTGACGTACACGATCTTTAATGGCCTCTTGTTCTGATGCAGTCAATGTGTGATCCATCATTAGATGCGCTGTCATTGCATTCCTAGTTGTGCTTAACGCCCAGATGTGTAGGTGTTCGATGCTCTTTACCCCAGGGATTTGAAGTATACGCTTTTCTACCACAGTGATGTCGATGCCATCAGGAACCCCATCCAAACTCAAACGCAAACTCTGCCTGAAAATATTTAGCGTCCCAATCAATATTACCAAGCACACGAGAACGCCCAATATTGGGTCGATCATTTCGATGCCTGTATAAGTGATCAATAATCCGCCAATCAACACAGCCAAACTGACACCGGCATCGGCGGCCATGTGTAAAAAGGCAGATCGGGAATTGAGTTCGCTGTTGCTCATGAACAGGAGTGCTGTTAACGTATTGATCACAACACCTACGCCAGCCACCCAGCTCACTGTACTTCCTATTGTGGGTTCGGGGTGGGAGAATCGGACATAGGCTTCGTGTCCCATCGAAGTGATTGCGATAAATAGCAAGATACAGTTAGCTAACGAGGCAAGAATTGTGGCCTTGGAAAAACCATATGTATAAATGTTTGTGGGTTGTTTGGCGGCCATTGTAAAAGCAATAAGACTAATCACCAAGCCAGCCACGTCGCCCAGGTTGTGCCAAGCATCGGCTAGCAGTGATAAGCTATTGATTTTTAATCCGTAGCCAAATTCAACAGCCACAAAAGTGAGGTTTAATGCAATTCCCCAAAGGTATTTGGGGCCCATGTTTTCTTGAGGTGCGCTGTGACTGTGATTGTGCATTGTTTGGAATTGTGAAATTAGCGATTTAACACCGGTTTACATTGCATCAGCCCGGGGACCAAATAGATTTTACCAGTTTTTAATTCTTGACAGCGGAAGCGGGTACGCATTTTTTCTAGTTTCATGAATCGCCTGCCGTCCTGTGTTTCGAAAATTTCATTCAATGGAATTTCTTCCACAAGCAAATGTTCTTGCGATGCGTCGTAGTTTCTTAATGTGCGAACCAAATTGGCATCGGTACAACTGCTCGCTTTGGGGTTTTTCAAGTAACGATTCAGTGCGGAATGTACGTCGTTTGGCAGCAGATTTTGTTGGATGATTGGAGTGCTCACCACCTGAAATTCTCTTTTCCATTCGATGCCGTGGGGCGGTACGCGGGGTCCGGATTTCTCGAAGTTAACCAAGTGCGCAACCTCGTGCATGAAAGTAATTAGAAATGAAAAAGGGTTTAAATCGCGATTGATAGAAATGCGATGACTGCTTTCATTGGTAGGCGGACGATAATCGCCCAGTTTGGTTAATCGGGGGTTCTTGATTCGCAATTGGATTTTGTGGTGCGACATCAAATCTGCGGCATAGTGTTCACTACCGCTGGGCAAATATTTCTGTAGAACGGGTATGAGTTGTTCCTTGTTCAAATGTTGTATCGATGTATCTATACCAAGATAAAACTAGCCTAACTTCCTCATGAATCAATTCAATTTCCCGTTAATTTAGTTTTTTCATAGCGCGTTCAGCGACCTCCAACCCAATAGATAATGAGCTCGTTGCTGCTGGACTCGGTGCGTTAAGCACGTGAATGAACGAGGTGGATTCTTGGATGTAAAAATCATCGATTAGGCCACCATCTTTATCGCAGGCCTGTGCTCTAACTCCAGCACCTGCCGGAATTAAATCGTCCTCATTAATGGATGGAACCAACTGTTGAAGGGCTTTTACAAAGGCGGGTTTGAAATAAGAACGATGGTATTCGCCAAGTCCAGTTTTCCAGTATTTGCTAGCCACTTTTCTAAAGCCCGCGAAAGAAATCGCATCCCAGAATTCACTCCATTTAAAATCGGATTTCTTGTAACCCTCTCTTTGGAATGCAAATACAGCATTTGGTCCTGCCTCGATTTCGCCACTAATTCTCCGGGTAAAATGAACACCTAGGAATGGGAAATTTGGGTCAGGTACGGGATATATCAAGTTGTTTACTAAATGGGCTTTTTCGGGTTTGATGGCGTAATACTCCCCGCGGAATGGGATGATTTTCATGTTGAGTTTTTCTCCAGCCATAGCCGCTACTTTGTCGCAATAAAGCCCCGCGCAATTGATAACCAACCGAGCTTCATATCTCTCTGTGTCGGTGTGGACCACAGCACCATGTTCGTTGCCAACAATCGCTTGAATTTTTGTATTTAAAACAATGCTGCCGTTGGGATTTAGATTGATGTTTTCAGCCAACTTTACGGCAATCTGCTTGTAGTCAACGATGCCTGTTTGGGGCACAAAAACACCTTTTATACCTACGCAATTGGGTTCGTATTGTTTGATTTCGTCTTTTGACAAAAATCGCAATCCGGATAAGCCATTTTGAATTCCCCTTTGGTATAAAGCCTCTAGTCCTGCAATTTCTTCGGGTTTGATAGCGACAATGATTTTACCGCATAGGTCGTATTCGATATTTTGCGCTTTGCAAAAATCAATTAACATATCATATCCGCGCAGACAGTTTTGGGCCTTCAGACTACCGGGTTTGTAATAAATTCCAGAGTGAATTACCCCACTGTTGTTTCCTGTTTGATGTTTGGCAACAGCGTTTTCCTTCTCTAAAATGGTTACGGTTAAATCGGGGTTGAGTTGTAAAAGTTGGTAGGCCGTGGATAATCCCACAATGCCTCCGCCAATGATGATGATATCGGTTTTCATTGCTAGTACAACAAAGTTACGATTCCTGTTTCATGAATGGAACATTGATTATCGCATCGCCAATTAAACATTGTGCACATTTCAAGGACTTGCAATACAATTGATGTTGCGCAATCAGAGATTGACTCCATTCTGCGTTGGTTTTGATTGGCTTGCAACGGTGAAAAGCCGACATTTTTTTTATCGTTGTATTGATTTCTGATGGGATTGCAGATCGTAATTTTCCGGCTGCAATTTGGAATTCGAGTTTGTGGGTTTCCTTTGCTAGGGTGTTCCAGAGCGGGATTAATCCATTTAGGATCACTTTTTTTGCATGCTCCTGGCCATTGTTTGGGTTGTGTTTCTCGGATTGTTTACCCAATTCGTAGTGGTTGTTCCAATACTCACTTAGATTAGATTGAAATCCCTTTTTGGTAATTGTGTCAATTGTCTCTTGGTTCGGGGGGTTGAAAAATTGCGATAATTCTCCTTTGATCTGAAAAAGCCAACTGCCAAATTGGGCCAGCCGAATAGGGGCGAAAGATTGGGGTCTGACTTGCCTGTTATTCCATTGCAAATGTTCAAGCGAAAGGACATCGAACTTTATGACTTGGTATTGAAAAGATTTTTTCAGCGATTCAATGTAAGCGTCGTGTTTCGTTGTCGCCAATAGGCCACTGGTTCCGAGCAGATAAGCAATGATTTCGATTTCTGATTTTGCTCGTAAAATGAGCGATTTTTTTACTGATTTACAAATGTCGACGCAGTTGTGTTGGTTTGCTTTGCCAATCCAGGCCGACATAAATGCATATAGGGCGGTGAGCCACCAGTCTTGATTGAGTTGATTGTGCGCATGGGTCAGTCGTTCCATTTTTCCTTGGGTTCTTTGGGCCAATGCTAGTTGCAACTGTTGTGTCAATATGCTTTCCGATATCGCTGTAATTTGTTGCGCGCACGGAAGTGATGGTAACGAATTAAAATTGGTTAAGTTGAGTTTGGATACCCTTGATTTTATTGAAATACATGGGATGGGGTCTTTGCTTTGTGTGAAACAAGGTCGGTCATTTTGCCAAACTACATGTAGGATTACGCCATTGTATCTTGGGTCTGAGTGGTGGTTGTGGGCATACCAATCGCTGGCTTTGACATGTATTTCAATTGCGCCGAAACAATGGATTCCGTTGATGACGACTTCGGCGTTTAGGAAGTCGGGTCCGTTCTGATTATTCCATTCTCCTTGATTAATGATTTGTAAAGGCTGGCCGTTATCAGTGGCTAAATACTGTGGCTGAAAAGCCAATTTTTCCCAAATGCGTTGCAATCCAAACTCTTTCACGGCTCAAAGATGTTAAGGCGTTTTGTGAAATAAAAATGGGTTTGCTTTCTTTGGTGATCTTTGCAAAACGTCAATTTTGTGTTGGAAATAATGCAACGACCTCAGTATTTTACAACATCTTGCCTTAATTTTGTTTTCTAGGTCATGAGCATCAAAAAACTATCTATAGTAATCCCAGCTTATAATGAAGCGAGGACGATTCATCGTATATTAAATAAGGTTGGAGAGGTAACGCTTATTGGTGGGATTGAGAAAGAAATCATTATTGTAAATGATTGCAGTACCGATGATACGAAGGTGGTTTTGGCACAATATGCAACGGATCATCCGCAGTTAGGATTGCAGATTTTTCATCACGAGATAAATAAAGGTAAGGGCGCGGCGCTTCATACGGGAATTGCCAAAGCCACCGGCGATGTCTTGATTATTCAAGATGCTGATTTGGAATATGATCCCAATGAATTTAATATTTTGTTGAAGCCAATCGTTGATGGTTTTGCCGATGTTGTCTACGGAAGTCGTTTTATCGGTGGGAAACCGCATCGAATTCTGTTCTTTTGGCATTCGTTGGGCAATAAGATGCTGACGTTTATGAGCAATGTTACAACAAATTTGAATTTGACCGATATGGAAACATGTTATAAAATGTTCCGGACTGAGATGATTCAGGGGCTAACGTTAAAGGAGAGGAGATTTGGTTTTGAGCCAGAAGTAACGGCCAAGATTGCTAGAGTTGAGGGGGCGAGAATTTACGAAGTGGGAATCAGTTATTACGGTCGGACCTTTGCCGAGGGCAAGAAAATTGGCTGGAAAGATGGTTTTAGGGCCATTTATTGCATTGTGAAATACGGGTTATTTAAATAGAAAATGGGGAATCAAGATAATTTTAAGGAGTTTGATTTTGAGGGTGAAGAGAACCTAAGGGCGATCGCAGAGGCAGATAAATTCAATGAGTGGATGTACCAACAGGTTGTTCCACATTGCACGGGTAAGATTTTAGAAATTGGCAGTGGAATTGGGAATATATCTTATTTTTTTGATCGCGATGAGATGGATATTGATTTAAGCGATATCCGAGAACAGTATAGGTCGTACTTGAAAAAGTCTTTCGAAAAACGCGCTGTATTAGATATGGATATTGTTGCCGATGGATTTATTGATTTACATGGCGATAAGTTGGGGACTTACGACGCTGTTTTTGCGTTAAATGTGGTAGAGCATATCAAAGATGATAAGTTGGCGATTGAGAATATGATTAAACTATTAAAGCCAGGGGGAAAGATCATTATTTTGGTTCCCGCGTACCAATGGCTATATAATGGATTTGATGTCGCTTTGGAGCATTTTAAACGTTACACGAAGAGCCGTTTGTTGGGTATTTTTCCAACCAGGGGTGTAAAGTTGATTCGTTCATGGTACTTCAATTTTGCGGGAATCTTTGGATGGTTTTTGGTTGGTTCTGTAATGAAGAAGAAGTTGATTCCAGAATCCAATATGAAATTATACAACGTGCTTACGCCCATTTTTAAAATTGCCGATAAAGTGGTTTTGAATAAAATGGGTCTGAGTGTGATTGCGGTGTATCAAAAGGATTGATCTATTGAAATGGCTGGAAACATCAAAACGCAGTGGTTGGTTTTTGGCATTTTTCTTATAGCATTCATTGGCGGTTGGTTGTGTATGGATCCCGGTCATGAATGGGGTGATGATTTTATTCTCTATTTACATCAGGCACGTTGTTGGGTAAGAGGTGGCATGCAAGAATTGGCAATTTCCAATCAGGTTTGCATGGATCAGTCGGATGGTGTCATTGGTCCATATTTGTATCCCCAAGGTTTTCCGGTTTTGATGAGTTTGCCAATGCGGGGCATCGACATTTGGGGTTTTGTGGGATTGAAGGTTTTTAATTTTTCGATTTTTATTCTTTGCATGGTGGCAGTGTATCGCTGGTTCCGCCTGTTGTTTGAGGATAGAATGCTACCTGTGCTTCTTTCGCTGATATTGGTGATTTGGCATCCGAAAATCTGGGAGGCGGCGAATAGACTAACGTCGGATCTGTGGTTCGCGGGCTTGGCGGGTGTTTTTATGTATTTGTTGTACTCGTCGTGGCGAAACAATCTAGCCAAGAATATCACCTTGGGGCTTTTGGTGTTTATGGCAACATCCACCAGAACAAATGGAGTATTTCTTTTGGTCCCTTGGGTCTTGTTGGTATGGCAGGAGAATCCTAAATTCTATGGTGGATTGAGAGCGAATGGGAATCTGATTTTGGTGGTTGTTTTGGGTGGGTTATGCGGGTTATTGGCTTTGAAAAACGATCTCGGACATGGCCCCGTTTATATGAATATGCTTAAATCCGTGACACCGGCACAGGTGTTTTCCAATATGGGTTTGTATTTGAAATTGATAGGGACGTATCCACTTTGGCATTTTGCAACCATAATCGAAGCCACTTTGGGTGCGTGGGCAACAATTTTGTTGGCCGCCGGTGTTTGGGCGATCATTTTGTTGGCGATCGTGAAACGTGGTTGGCAGCTGCTTCCAATTGTTGCTTTTGTGGGTGTTAATTTGGCATTGTTTTGTGCGTGGCCTAGCCTTCAGGGTGTGCGGTTGTTGTTTGTGATTTTTCCCATGTTGGCTGTTTTGGTCGTTGTGGGTTTGATGGAGTTGTGGCAGATTGCGAAACCAGTCCTTGAGGTTCGATCTGTGGCCAGAGCATTGAAGAAATCTTCTACCTGGGCGATTGCACTTTCGGCTATCGTATTAATTCAAGGATTGGCTACTGCGGTACATTATGTCGTTACAGATACGAATGAGGCATTTTCAGAAGAAGTCGCCGAGGTGTATTCATTTGTTGAGTCATCTGTAAAACCCAATGAAAGAATCTCATTTCAAAAACCTCGGTTGATGCGATACGTCACCGGTGCTGAGGTTTTTAAGGTGGCTCAAGATTATCCCGTAAATTGGTCGGATGAATTGCCTTTGAATACATACAATATTAATGATGCCAAGATTCGACTGGAAAATAAGCACATCAATTATTGGATAGTTCAAAAGTCGCGTGGGGGAATTAAACCTCCTTTTCCAATTGCTTTTGAGAATTTGAAATTTGTGGTGTACAAGGTGAAATAG